>DATHTQ010000248.1:0-11634 GCA_035463055.1 Candidatus Limnocylindria bacterium | reverse complement strand
GGACACGCTGGACAGCCTGCTGTTCCTCGCCGTGCGGGACGACACCGGGAACCGCATGGCCCTCGTCATGGACGACGGCCGTCTCATCCGCCTCCAGGTGGGCGATTTTTCCATCATGGCAGACGAGCTGCTGTGGCTGGTGTTCATGCGCATGCCGCGCACCCAGGCCGGGCGGGACGCGCTGCGGGAATACGGGATGCGCAGCGGCAGCCTGTCGGCGCTGCGCGCGCTCTACCTGCTCTACCGGGACCTGCAGACGCCCGAGGAGACCGACACCATCCGCCGCGTCATCACGACCTGCCACGAGCCGTTCCGGTTCCGCCCCTGGATGGACGCGGACACGCCCTGAGGAGGGAAGTTGGGAAGAATCATCGCGGTCGCCAACCAGAAGGGCGGCGTCGGCAAGACCACCACGGCCGTGAGCCTGGGCGCCGCGCTCGCCCAGGCGGGCAAGCGCGTGCTGCTGGCGGACATGGACCCGCAGGGCAACGCGACCAGCGGCCTGGGCGCTAAGGCCGGGGCGAAGACGAGCTACGAGGTGCTCATCGGCGGCGTGCCCGCCGCGTCCGCCGTGCTGCCCACCGGCGTGGCGGGCCTGTCCCTGCTGCCGGGGGACCTGCGCCTGGCCGCCGCGGAGGTAGAACTGGTAGGCATGTCCCGGCGCGAGAGCAGGCTGCGCGACATCCTGCAGCCGCTCAAGGCGGGGTACGACTTCACGCTCATCGACTGCCCGCCCTCGCTGGGGCTGCTGACCATCAACGCGCTGACGGCCGCCGACAGCGTGCTGGTGCCTATCCAGTGCGAGTATTACGCGCTGGAGGGCGTGAGCGCGCTGATGAGCACCGTGACCCGCGTGCAGAAGACCCTCAACCCCGGCCTCGCGCTGGAAGGCGTGCTTCTGACGATGTTCGACGGGCGCACCAACCTCTCCCTGCAGGTGGCGGACGAGGTCAAGAAGCACTTCAAGGGCAAGGTGTTCCTCAGCGTCATCCCCCGCAGCATCCGCCTGGGCGAGGCGCCCAGCCACGGGCTGCCCATCACGCTGTACGACCCCAGGAGCGCGGGCGCGGACGCCTATTCGCGCCTGGCCGCCGAGATCGCGGCCAAGAGCCGCGCCTGAGGCAGGAGTATATATGAAGAAACCCGCCCTGGGCCGCGGCCTGGACGCGCTGTTCCCCGAGGTGAGCCACGAGGGCGAGGTCGTCCAGGCCCCCGTCGGCCTCATCGACCCGGACCCGGACCAGCCCCGCAAGGACTTCGGGGACGCCTCCATCCGCGAGCTCGCCGACTCGCTGCTGGAAGTGGGCGTCCTGCAGCCGCTGCTGGTCTCCCCCGAGGGGGAGCGCTACCGCATCATCGCGGGCGAGCGGCGCTTCCGCGCGGCGATGCTGGCGGGCCTGGACCGCGTGCCCGTGCTGGTGCGCACCCTTGGGGAGCAGCAGCGGCGCCTGGCGACGCTGACGGAGAACCTCCAGCGCGTGGACCTCAACCCCATCGAGGCCGCGCAGGCCGTGCGCATCCTCATCGACGAGGACAGGCTCACCCAGGAAGAGGCGGCCCGCCGGCTGGGCAAGTCCCGCCCCGCGGTCGCGAACCTGCTGCGGCTGCTGAAATTGCCGCAGGAAGTGCTGGACATGGTGCGCACGGGGGCGCTCAGCGAGGGCCACGCCCGGGCGCTGGCCGGCGTGGACGACCCGCAGCGCCAGGCCGCCCTGGCGCGCATGGCGGTCCAGCGGGGCCTGAGCGTGCGCGAGCTGGAGGCGCTGGCGCGGCAGGACCCGAAGCCGGCGGCGCGGCCGGCCCGGCAGGCCCCCTTGGAGTTCGCGGACTTCCAGGACCGGCTCGAGCAGGCGCTGGGCCTGCGGGCGCAGGTCAGCGGCAGCCTCGACAAGGGGCGCATCGTGCTCACCTACCGAAACCGCGACGAGCTCGAGGGCATCTGGGAGGCCGTCACCAAACTCCTGGACTGACGCGGCCGGGAACCACATCTGCGGAAGCGGCAACGCCGCTTTTTTTGACCCTTCCCGCGCATTTGTATATACTGCTTCCGGCAGAAAGGGGAACGATGATCCAGCTGCGCGTCCTGGCCGTCGCGGACGAGGAGAGCCGCTTTATCTGGGATTACTTCGACCGCTCGGCGTTCCGGGGGGTCGACGTCATCGTGTCCTGCGGCGACCTCAAGCCCGCCTACCTGACGTTCCTGACCACGATGGTGGCGGCCCCGCTGCTGTACGTGCACGGCAACCACGACGCGGCCATGCTCCGCACGCCGCCGGAGGGCTGCGACAATTTGGAGGAGAAGATGCACGTCGTCAAGGGCGTGCGCTTCCTGGGCTTCGGCGGATGCAACGCCCGCAGCCCCAAGCCCCTGCACTACACCGACGAGGAGGTCGCCCGCCAGGTCTCCCGGCGCATGCAGGAGATCAGCAGGCACGGGGGCTTCGACGTGCTGGTCACCCACGCGCCCGCCCTGGGGCTGGGCGACGGGGACGACCCGTTCCACCAGGGCTTCCGGGCCTACCGGACGCTGCTGGACCTGTTCAGGCCCGCCTTCCACTTCCACGGCCACCAGCACCCCACCTACGGCAAGGCGAAGCGCGCGATCGAGTACAACGGCACGATGGTCCACAACGCCTTCGGGTACTCCGTCATGGACCTGGAGATCCCGGAGCCCGCGTCCCGCGGGCGCATCAGCTACATCAAGGCGCGGTACGACTGGGGCAAGGCGTATGGAAGGCAAGAATAGCCAGCTGGCGCGCGCGGAATATATCGCCGCGCAGAAAAGCGGCCTGCGCGAGTTCCGCGAGCTTTCCGCCCGCGGCGAGCGCGGCGCCCTGAGCGCGCTGGACGACCTGCTGCAGCGCACGCGCGTCGTCGCCTACGTCCAGCAGACACAGCGCGAAATCTCCCTCGCGCGCGTCGTCGGCACCTACACCGCCGCGCGCGCCAACTCGTTCTCCGCGGGCTTCATGCCGCTGCACCCGGAGAACAGCGAGTTCGCCTCCAAGTGGATGAACCTGTGCGCCATCCACATGAGCGAGGGGCTCAGGGACCCGGTGCAGGTATACGAGTACCTCTGGCAGTACTACGTCATCGAGGGCAACAAGCGCGTCAGCATCCTGCGGCACTTCGGCTCCCCCAGCGTCCGGGCCGACGTCATGCGCGTCGTGCCGCAGCTGGACCCGCAGGACCCCCAGACCGCGCTGTACTACGCCTTCCTGCGCTACGCGAAAGACGGGCGATTCAAGGACATCAAGCTTTCCAGCGAGGAATCCTACGCGGAGCTCGCCCGGCTGGAGCAGGAGCTGCTGCCCGGCCCGCAGTCCCCGGAGCCGCAGCGCTTCCACGCGATGTACATGCAGTTCGAGGCCGCGTGGGCGCAGGCCAAGCCGCCGCTGCCGCTGGGCGACGCGTTCCTGGAGTACCTCAAGGTGTACGGGCTGCCCTCCGACACCACGCTGAGCCAGGTGCGCGAGCAGCTGGTGACCATGGCGCCGCAGATGGAACTGGCCGGAAGGGACGTGAAGGCGAACCTGCTGCTCGCCGCGCCGGAGGCGCCCACCCCGGGCATCATCACGCGCATCTTCGGCGCGCGGCGCGAGGCGTCGGTCGTGTTCGCGTTCCCCGAGGGGCGGGAGGGCGACCCCTGGTTCGCCGCGCACGAGCGCGGGCGGCTCTCCATGCAGGAGGAGCTTGCCGGCCGGGTCGCGGCCTCCGCCATCGAGGGGCTGTCCCCGGCCAACATGCACGACAGGCTCACCCGCGAGGCGAAAGGCGCGCAGCTGCTGCTCATCACGGCGTCGCACCTGGCCCTTCCGTCGCTGCGCTTCTCCCTGGAGCACCCGGACTGCCTGACCCTCGTGTATTCCCGCGTCCGGGAGGACTACCGCCTGAGCACCTACTACGGGCGCTACTACGAGGCGGTATACCTGTGCGGCATGGCTGCGGGCATGGCGACCAGGAGCCGCGCCGTCGCCTACGTGACCCCGCGCGTCGACTACACGCGCCACACCGCCGACATCAACGCCTTCGGCCTGGGCGTCAGGGCGGTGTGCCCAGACGCGCAGGTGCTGCTGGTCTGGAAGGACGTGCTGCCCGGCCGGCCCGAGACGTGCAGGCTGGGCCTGCAGGCCGCCTCCGCGCTGGGGGCGGACACCGCCTACACCCCCATCTATGAGGGCATGGACGTCCCGGAGCAGCCCGACGGCGTGTTCTCCGTCGTGTGCCGCCTGGGGGCGGACGGTCGGCCCGCGGAATACCTCGCCGCCCCGCAGTGGGACTGGGGACGCTATTACACCGAGATCGTCCGCAGCTACCTCAGCGGCAGCCTGGACATCCTGCGCGTCATCGACCGGGGGGACCCCAGCGTGGCGGGCCTGTGGTGGGGGCTGGGCGCGGGGGTGCTGCGGTTCCTGGCCGCGGAAAGCCTGGGCGTCCAGGCGGGCTCCCTGCTGCGCTTCGTCCGCTCCCAGATTTCGCAGGGGGGCTACAACCCGTTCTTCGGGCCGGTGACGGACAAGGAAGGGCGGCAGCGCGTGGGCTTCGCGCAGGGCCTGGGGCCCTATGACATCCTCAACATGGAGTGGCTGAGCGACTTCATCCGCGTCGTGGAGTAAAGCGCCCGGGCGGAGGAGATATATGGAAAACCGGAAAGAGAGGCTTGGATGAACAACAAACGGCGCTACCTGGTCTGGCTGCTCATCCCCGTCGTCATCGTGGCGCTCGCGCTGGGAGGGCTGTACCGCGTCGGCCAGGGCGAGCAGGCGCTGGTGCTGACCTTCGGCGAGGTCACGGACACCAACGGGCCCGGCCTGTACTGGCGCATCCCGCTGGTGCAGACGGTGGTCAGCCGCAGCGTGACGACCATCCACAACGTGGAGTACGGGTACCGCACGTCCATCGGGGGCACGTCGCGCACGGCCGCCCAGTACGTGAACCGCCCGGAAGAGTCGGTCATGCTGACCAACGACAACAGCATCGTGCAGCTGGAGGCCATCTACCAGTACACCATCCGCGACGTCCGCGAGTACCTGTTCGACGTCGAGGACCCGGAGGCGACGATGCACCTCGCGTTCGAGGCCATCCTGCGCCGCAACATCCAGAACCGCTCGCTGGACGACGCGCTGCTCAACAAGGACGCCATCGAGCAGGAGGTCCTGCCGGACTTCCAGGCGCTCATCGACTTTTATGACATGGGCGTCAAGGTGCACAGCGTCCACATCCAGAACATCACGGTGCCCGCGGCGGTCACCGCGTCCTACGAGGACGTGAACAACGCCAAGAACGAGATGACCCGGCGCCTGGACGAGGCGCAGCAGTACGAGTTCCAGGTATTGCCCATGGCGCGCTCCCGCGCGTACGAGCTGACCCAGGGCGCCATCGCCTACGAGGCGGAGGCCACGGCGCGCGCCTCGGCGGACACGGCCGTGTTCACGGCGGTCCTGGCGGAGTACAACGCCGAGCCGCAGAGCGCGCGCAGCCGCATGCTCATCGAGACGATGGAGGAGATCCTCGGCGGCGCCGGGCGCATCGTCATCGTGGACGAGGGCAGCAACATCCTGCAGCACCTGGACCTGGGCGAGGAGGCGCAAAACATTGGACAATAACAATTACGGCCGGTTCAACCCCCAGATGCCGCCGCGCCCACGGGACGCCTCGGACGCGCTGGGGCGCTTCGCCCGGAAGAACTTCCGGCTGCTCATCATCATCGGCGTCGCCCTGGTAGCCGCGCTGATCCTCGTCAGCGAGACCTTCTTCATCGTCGGCGAGGCGGAGCAGGCGGTGGTCAGCCGCTTCGGCGTCATCAAGACCATCATCATCGACGAAAAGAACGACTTCCACACCAAGTTCGCCACAAGGCTGCGGGACGAGATCACCCTCAGCGGCAGCGTGCAGATCCGCCGCGGAAGCGGCCTTCACGTCAAGATGCCGTTCGTGGACAAGGTGGACAAGTTCCCCTCGCTGCTGTTCAACTACACCTCCAACTCCGAGACCGTCAACACGAGCGAGAAGAAGCAGTACAACATCACGACCTACGCGCAGTGGCGCATCCGCGACCCCGCGCTGTTCAGCCTCAAGCTCGGCAGCGCGATGAACGCCGAGAACCAGCTCGACAACCTCATCCACCCGGTCATCGTGCAGGCCATCAACCGCCTGCTGGCGGAGGACTTCATCTCCAACAAGGAGGCGCTGAACAACGCGCTGCGCGTGGGCCTGGTGACCATCAACAACGACATGGTCATCCGCGGCATCGAGGTGACCGACATCCAGGTGCACCGCACGATCCTCCCGCAGGCCAACGTCGAGACGACCTACGCCCGCATGCAGGCTGACCGCGCCAAGGTGGCCCAGCAGCTGCGCAGCGAGGGCGACGAGACCTACCGCAGGATGGTCGCCGACACCGACCTCAAGGCCGCCCGCATCGAGGCGGACGCCGTGCGCCAGGCGGGCGAGACGCGCGCCCGCGCCGACGCGACCGCCATGGGCATCTACAACGAGGCCTACCGCGCCGACCTGGAGTTCTACCAGTTCTGGCGGTCCCTGCAGGCGCTGGAGGGCAGCTTCAAGCAGAACAGCACCCTCGTGCTCGGGCAGGACCACCCGCTCTGGAGGCAGCTGGTCGCGTGGGGGTTCGGCGCCGGCGCAGGCGCCGCGCCCGCGGTTCCGTAAGCAGGGCTTCCCAGACCCAATGCCAACCCTTCACCCGTCCGGCGTACAGCCGGGCGGGTGTTCGGCGTTTCGGGGACATATCCCTTACGTGGCATAGATTTTCCGGCGCCGCGTCCGTTGAAGGTTTGCGTGCGGGGTAGTATACTCCCTGTGGTCTACACAACGGCATACGCGCAGGCCGCGCGGCCCGGCGTATCACTTCCGAAACGGGGTGCGATTCGATGCTCAAGTGGCTGGAAGGGTTCGGTCCCGTGCAGCAGGCCCTGATGGCGACGCTGTTCACCTGGGGCGTCACCGCGCTGGGCGCGGCCCTGGTGTTCTTCTTCCGGACCATCAACAAGAAGGTCCTCAACGGCATGCTCGGCTTCGCGGCCGGGGTGATGATCGCGGCAAGCTTCTGGTCCCTGCTCGCGCCGGGCATCGAGATGGCGGAGGAACTGGGGCAGGTCGCCTACATGACCGCGGCCATCGGCTTCCTGGCGGGAGGCGGGTTCCTGTACATCATCGACAAGATCCTCCCCCACCTGCACATGGGGCTGGAGCGCAGCAAGGCGGAGGGCATCCAGACCACGTGGCAGCGCAGCGTGCTGCTGGTGCTGGCCATCACGCTGCACAACATCCCGGAGGGCCTCGCGGTGGGCGTCGCGTTCGGCGCGGTCGCCTCCGGCATCGGCACCTCGGCGTCGCTGGCCGGGGCCGTCGCGCTGGCGGTCGGCATCGGGCTGCAGAACTTCCCGGAGGGCGCGGCCGTCTCCATCCCGCTGCGGCGCGAGGGGTTCAGCCGCACCAAGGCGTTCATGTACGGCCAGGCGTCCGGCATCGTGGAGCCGGTGGCCGGCGTGCTGGGCGCGCTGGCCGTTATCTCCATCCGCCCCATCCTCCCGTATGCGCTCGCGGTCGCGGCCGGCGCGATGATCTACGTCGTCGTCGAGGAGCTCATCCCCGAGGCGCAGCGCGAGGTGGGCGGGTCCAAGACCGACATCTCCACCATCGGCGCGATGCTGGGCTTCGCGGTGATGATGATCCTGGACGTCGGGCTGGGCTGACGGGGCTGCGTACCATATATGAAGCGCCGCGCGCCTTGCGCCGGCGCATTTCCATGCCCTTCCCTAACCCAGCCGCACCACCCGTGTCGCAACGCGCTCCACGAACGTGCGCTCGTGCTCGATGAACACGAACGGCGCCTCGGTGTGCGCCAGCAGGTCCTCGATCTGCTCGCGGCTTTCCGGGTCCACGTCGTTGAGGGGCTCGTCCCACAGGTAGAGGTGGGCGGGCGCGGCGAGCGACAGCGCGATCAGCAGCTTCTTCTTTTCGCCCAGCGAGAAGCCCGCCGCGTCCCGGTCGAAGCTCTCCTGCGGCATGTCGAACTTGCGCATCAGCATGAGGAAGCGCGGGAGCGGCAGCCCCCGGGCGGACGCGATGTCGCGCGGCGTGCCGCGCAGGTGCCCGCTGGTCTGCGGCAGCGCGGACACGACGAGCCCGGGGGCGCGCCACGCCCTGCCCGCGGACGGCTCAAGGCTGCCGTCGATGAGGCGCAGCAGGGTCGTCTTGCCAGCGCCGTTGGGCCCGGTCACGGCCAGGCGCACCCCTCGCCCGACCTCTAGGTCCAGTTCGCTGAAGAGCGCCCTGTCCCCGTAGGCGAACCCGGCCTTCTCCAGGCGCACCAGGACCCGGCTGGGGTGCTCCAGCCAGTTCACCCGCACCTCGGCGGTGTACTCGAGGTTCTTGAGCAGCTTTTCCTTCTCCTCCAGCCGCGCGTCCACGCGGTTCTGGATGGCCTTGGCGCGCTTCATCATCTTCGCGGACTTGTGGCCGATGTACCCCCGGTCCAGTGAGTGCGAACCGAGCTTGGACGCCTCCGTCCGGTCGCTCCAGGCCGCCTTCTCGCGGGAGGAGGCGCGCAGGCGGGCGATGTCCCGGGCCAGCTTCTCCTTCTCCGCGCGCTCGTGCGCGTCCGCCCTGCGCTTGTCCTCCCGGTAGGAGGTATAGTTGCCCGCGACCACGCGCGCGCCCTGCTTCTCCAGCGCGAGGATGTGGTCGCACACGGTGTCCAGAAAGTCCCGGTCGTGGGAAACCACGAGGAACCCGGACTTGCGCCGCAGGTACTCGGCCATGACGGCGCGGCCGTCCATGTCCAGGTGGTTGGTCGGCTCGTCGATGAGCAGGAACCGATCCGGACGCAGGAACAGCGCGGCGAGCATCAGCCGGGCCTGCTCGCCAGGGCTGAAGGAGCCGAACACCCGGTCCATCTCCCCCGGGGGGATGCCCAGCAGCGAGGCCTCGCGCGCGAGGGCCGCCCTTACGCCGTAGCCCCCGGCCTCGTCGTAGCGAAGCTGGATTTCCGCTAACCCGGCGGCGGACTCCGGCGAACCCAGGGCCGCGAGGCGCTCCATCTCCGCCTCCCAGGCGGTGAAGGGCGCCAGCGCGTCGATGAGCGCATCGCGCGCGGGACGCCGCGCGTCCACGCGCAGGGGGAACAGGTCCGTCCCCCCGGCGCCGTATATCATTCCGCCGCCCTCCAGCTCGCCCGCCAGCAGGCGCAGCAGCGTCGTCTTGCCCCGGCCGTTGCGCCCCACCAGCCCCAGGCGCCAGGTGCGGTCCATGTTGAATGTGAGGTTGTTGAATACGGGCTCCGGGCTGCCTTCGTATGTGAAACGCAGGCCGCTGACCTGGATGACAGGCATGGCATTCCCTCCCAAGGCGGGCAAAAACGCGATGTCCCGATAAAGCCGAACGCCAAAAGGGCATGCGCCGCTGCCCGCGTGTTCCGTCGTGGCACGCGTGGGTTAAGCGGGCATCCCCTTCATCAGCGCACGGACCTCCCTGTTTTGTCTGAAGCCATTGTAGGCAAGCGGGCAGGGGCGGTCAAGACCGCGAAAATGTAGGGAAAACGATTTCTTTCCCGGGCCCGCGCATGGTATACTGCCGCAAGAGGCTTACGCATACAAAAATCCACGGTCGGAGGCGGGCATGGGCTTTGGCAGGGATTTCCTCTGGGGCGCCGCGACGGCGTCCTACCAGATCGAGGGCGCGGCGGAGGAGGACGGCAAGGGGCTGTCGGTATGGGACCGCTTCAGCCGCACGCCGGGCAAGGTGTTCGAGGACCACACCGGCGACGTGGCGTGCGACCACTACCACCGCTACGAAGAGGACCTGGCGTTGCTCGCGGGCTTCGGCATCCGCAACTACCGCTTCTCCGTCAGCTGGCCGCGCCTGCTGCCCGAGGGCACGGGCCGCGCCAACGAGAAAGGCCTCGCCTTCTACGACCGGCTCATCGACGCCATGCTGGAAAAGGGCGTCCGCCCGCTGATGACGCTGTTCCACTGGGACTATCCCGCGGAACTGCTCAAGCGCGGCGGCTGGGAGAACCCGGACAGCCCCGCCTGGTTCGAGGAGTACGCGGCGCTGTGCGCCCGCAGGTACGGGGACAGGGTCAAGGACTTCATTCCCCTCAACGAGCCGCAGTGCTTCATCGGCCTGGGGCACGTTGCGGGCGTCCACGCGCCCGGGCTCCAGGTGCCCCTCGCGGCGGGCATCCCGATGGCGCACCACGCGCTGGCGGCGAACGGCAGGGCCTGCCGCGCCATCCGCAGCCTCGTCCCGGGCGCAAGGCTGGGCTACGCCCCGTGCGGGGACGTGGCGATGCCCCTGACCGGCAGCGCGCAGGACGCGGAGGCTGCAAGGAAGGCCTACTTCCACGTCCCAGAGGACCCGGGCGGGTGGTATTGGAACGTCTCCTGGTTCAGCGACCCGGTGCTGCTGGGCGCGTACCCCCAGCAGGGGCTGCGCCTCTACGGCGCGCACCTGCCCAAGGGATGGGAGGGGGACATGCCACTCATCCGCCAGGAACTTGATTTCTACGGGCAGAACATCTACAACGGCCGCCCCGTGCGGGCCGCCGAGAATGCATTGGGATGGGAGTACGTGAACAACCCGCCGGGCATCGCGCGGTGCGCCAACGGATGGCCTGTCACGCCGGAGTGCCTGTACTGGGGCCCCAGGATGCTGTATGAGCGCTACCGCACGCCCATCCTCATCACCGAGAACGGCATGGCGGGATGCGACGCGGTGTCGCTGGACGGCGAGGTCCACGACGCGGAGCGCGTCAACTACCTGCGCCGCTACCTGCGCGAGCTCAGGCGCGCGGCGGACGACGGCATACCCATTGCAGGCTACTTCCACTGGTCGTTTTTGGACAACTTCGAGTGGGCCAAGGGCTATGCGGACCGCTTCGGCCTCGTATATGTGGACTTCCGGACCCAGGAGCGCATCCCAAAGGACTCGATGCGCTGGTACGCCGCGGTTATCCGGTCCAACGGCGAAAGCCTGTAAGGTTTTCGCAGCGAAAAAGCGGCTGCCATGGCAGCCGCTTTTGATGTGTCGCTGTCGCGGGGAAAAGCCGGGTCATCCCCCGCCTTTCTAGTCGCCGCCCATCTTGCACAGGCAGAAAGGGTGGCCCGCAGGGTCCAGCAGGATGTGCCACCGGTCGCTGTACTGGACCGGGGATACGGTCGCGCCAAGGGATTTGGCGTATGCTGTCGCGGCGGGAATGTCGCGCACGACGAAATCCACGTGCATTTGCGTGTCGGGCGGGCCGTCCTCCGGCCACGTCGGCGGCGTGTAGCCGTCCTCCGGCTGCAGCGTGATCGCGAACCCCTCACCCTCGAGGTAGGGGTACGGGCCGTCCATCCCATGCGGCGTCAGGTTGAGCATCCCGCAGTAGAACCGGGCCATGCCCTCCACGTGTTCCCTGCCGCAGTCTATGGTGACCGCGCCGAAATGGATTTCGGGCCTGTCCATCCTATACCTCCGTATTATCGCCGGTTCACTTGCCCTCCGGCTTGATCCTCTCGCCCCATTTGCCCATGTAGTGCGCGCCGACGAACCCCGCGGCGGCGACCGCCACGGACAGGACCCCCTGCCAAAAGCTGACGATGCGGTACTCCGGCGGCGGTGCGATGATGA
>DATHTQ010000247.1:0-2176 GCA_035463055.1 Candidatus Limnocylindria bacterium | reverse complement strand
AACAGCGTGTCCCCCGTGAACAGGACGCCGCCCACGCGGTAGCACACGCTGCCCCGGGTGTGGCCGGGGGTGTGCAGCACCTGGATTTCCATCCCCGCCACGCGCAGAATGTCGCCGTCCTTGACGAAGACGGTGGCCTCGGGCCTCTTGCCCTTGTCCAGCACCATGTCGCCGAAGCTGTAGTGGCTGTCCGTCAGCATCACCTTGTCGAGGTGGTGGATATGGATGGGCGTGCCTGCAAACGCGTGCAGCGCGCCGGTGTGGTCGAAATGCCCATGGGTCAGCAGCACCGCCGCGGCCGTCCTCTTCCCCAGGGCCTTCAGGATCTTGGCGGAGTCGTCGCCCGGGTCGATGACGACCGCATCGTCCCTGTCCTCTTCGAACAGGATGTAGCAGTTCGTCTCCAGCCCGCCGACCGTGACGGTGGTGAATTTCATCGCTTCCCCTTACCCTAAAACAATTTACGGGAATCCAGCAATATCGTCACCGGCCCGTCGTTGACCAGCGACACTTCCATGTGCGCGCGGAACACGCCGCGCCGCACCTTCGCGCCCAGCGCCTCCAGGCGCGCACAGCAGGCGAGGTAGAGCGCGTTGGCCTTTTCCGGCTCCTCGGCGCGGGTGAAGCCCGGGCGGTTCTGCCCCCTCGCGTCGCCCAGCAGCGTGAACTGGCTGACGACCAGCGCCTCGCCGCCCGTGTCCCCAAGCGACAGGTTCATCTTCCCCGCGGGGTCCGAAAAAATGCGGAGCTTGAACAGCTTTTCCGCCATGTATTTCGCGTCCGCCTCGGTGTCGCCCTGCTCCACGCCCAGCAGCACGCACAGGCCCGGCCCGATGCTTCCCGTCGTTTCGCCTTCCACGGCCACGCTGGCCTTCGTCACGCGCTGCACGACCGCCCGCATCAGCGCGCGCTCCGGTAGGCTTCGAGCACGTCGAAGCGCTTCTGCAGGCGCGTGAGGACCGCGCTCACCTTCTCGCGCCCGGAAACCTGCACGGTGAGGTGCAGCGTGCGCAGGCCCTTCTTGGGCTCCTCCTGGCTTCCGGCGACGACGACGGTGCCAGCGTTGGCGATGAACATCATGATTTCGCCCAGGATGTTGGGGCTGTCGTGCACGATGACCTTGAGGCCCGTGTTGAACGTACCGGCGTCCTCGGCCGCCCAGCTCACGTGGATGAGCCGCTCCGGCTCGGTGTTGACGGCGTTGACGCAGTCGGCCTTGTGGATGGTGACGCCCCGCCCGCGCGTGATGTACCCCGCGATGTCGTCCCCGGGGACCGGGCTGCAGCAGTGCGCGAAGCGCACCAGCATCCCGGAGCCGCCCTCGACGTACACGCCGTGGGTCGGCTTGCCCTGCTGGCGGATGTCCTTGGGGTCCGGCAGCGTGGGCTTCTTGGGCGCGGCCGCCTCGGTGAGGCGCTTCTGCTCCTCCACCAGCTTGGTGACCACGTACGCGCTGGGGATACCGCCGTATCCAACGGCCCCGAACAGCGACTCCAGGTCCGGGAACGTGTACTTCTTCAGCAGCGGCTCCACGTAGTCGGCCTTGGTCAGCTCCCCCAGCTTCAGGCCCCTGCGCTTGGCCTCGTGCTCCAGGATGTCGCGGCCCTTCTGCACGTTCTCGCCGCGCAGCTCCTTCTTGAAGTACTGGCGGATCTTGGCCTTGGCCTGCTGGCTCTTGACGACGTTGAGCCAATCCAGGCTGGGCCCGCGCGAATTGGAGCTCGTCAGCACCTCGACCTGGTCGCCGGTCTGCAGCGTAGTCGCCAGGGGGACCATCTTGCCGTTGACCTTCGCGCCCACGCAGGTGTTGCCGACGTGCGAGTGGATGCGGTAGGCGAAGTCCAGCGGGGTGGACTCCTTCTGCAGGTTGATGATGTCGCCCTTGGGGGTGAAGACGAAGATGTCCTCGCTGAACAGGTCCGTCTTCAGGCCGTCGATGAACTCGCGGCTGTCCCGCGTCTCGGTCTGCCAGTCCAGGATCTGGCGCAGCCAGTAGAGCTTCTTGTCCAGCGCGCCGCTGGCCCTGCCCTCCTTGTAGTTCCAGTGCGCGGCGATGCCGTACTAGGCGACCCGGTGCATCTCGCGCGTGCGGATCTGCACCTCGAACGTCGTCGGGATCATGCGCCCGCCGATGAGCGTCGTGTGCAGCGACTGGTACATGTTGGGCTTGGGCGTG
>DATHTQ010000246.1:0-4149 GCA_035463055.1 Candidatus Limnocylindria bacterium | reverse complement strand
ACCTTTTTCGATTTGGAGGATTGCTGCGGAGATTTTTCGGCAGAGCCGAAAAGCCCCGCGCGCCCGGCGAAGCCGGGCGACACGATTTCCATCGGGGGGCGGCCCCCCGATTCCCCCCTCTCTCGTCTCAATGGTCAGATTTACACATACAAAGCCGAAGGCATCCGCTTTCGGCTTTGGCTTTGCTTCATGGTATAATGGCGGGGTTTACAGGAGATGAAGGCATGGCAGAGCTGACCCCGATGATGCGCCAGTACCTGGAGCTCAAGGAGGAGCACCCCGACGCCCTCCTTTTTTTCCGCCTGGGCGATTTTTACGAGCTGTTCTTCGACGACGCGAAGACCGCCAGCCGCGAGCTGGAACTGACCCTGACGGGCAGGGACTGCGGCATGGCCGAGCGCGCGCCGATGTGCGGGGTGCCCTGGCACGCAGCGGACGCCTATGTCGCGCGGCTCATCGCGCGCGGTTATCGGGTCGCCATCGCGGAGCAGACCGAGGACCCGGCGCTGGCCAAGGCGCTGGTGCGCCGCAGCGTCATTCGCGTCGTCACGCCGGGGACGTTCGCGGGCCCGGCCGCCCAGGCGCAGGCCCGCAACCGGTTCGTGGCCGCCGTCCACTTCGCGGGCAGGCGCGCGGGCGTCGCGCTGTGCGACGTGAACACCGGAGAGTTCTTTGTCCGCGCCTTCCCCGAGGGGGACGAGGCCGCGGGACTGTTCCTCGCCGCCCGGGACCCGGGCGAGGCCGTCACCTCCGACCCGGAGCGTCTGCTTGCGGTGTACCGGGGCTTCACCAGCCCGGTGCGCGCAGAGACCTTCCGCCTCGGCGCCGCGCGCGAGGCGCTGCTCAAACACTTCGGCGCGGCCAGCGCGCAGGGCCTGGGCATCGGCGACCGGGACGAGATGCTGCTGTGCCCCGCAGGCGCGCTCCTCTCCTACCTTGGCGCCACCCAGAAGGCGGACCTGCGGCACATCGCCCGCCTCACGGTCCTCACCGCAGGCGACGCGATGCCCCTGCCGCCGACCACCCTGCGCAGCCTGGAACTGACCTCCGGCCTGCGCGAGGGCAGCGGCGCCACGCTGCTGTCCGTCCTGGACCGGACGGTCACCGCGATGGGCCTGCGGCTGCTGCGCTCGTGGGTCGAGCGGCCCCTTGTGGACAAAGCGGCGATCGAGAAGCGGCTGGACAGCGTGGGCGCGCTGGTGGATGACCCAACGATGCTGGCGAGGGCCGCCGCGCTGCTGGACGGCGTCAGCGACCTGGAGCGCATCGCGTCGCGACTGAGCTACCGCACGATGACGCCCAGGGACTGCCTCGCCCTCCTGAAAAGCCTGCAGGCCGCGCCGGAGCTTGGGGCGGCGCTCTCCGCAACGCAGGACCCGGGTTTGGCGGACATCCGGGAGCGGTTGCGCCCTCGCGCGGAGACGGCCGCGCTGCTGGAGCGCGCAATCTCGCCCGACGCGCCCGCGCTGCTCGCCGACGGCGGGGCCATCCGCGAGGGGTACGACCCCCGGCTGGACGAGGCGAGGCTGATGGCGCGGGACGGCCGCAAGTGGATCAGCGACCTGGAGGCGCGCGAGCGCGAGGCCACCGGCATACGCAGCCTGCGCGTGCAGTACAACCGGGTTTTCGGGTATTTTATCGAGGTGACGAGGTCCAACCTCGCGTCCGTCCCCGCGGGCTACGTCCGCCGGCAGACTCTGGCCAACGCCGAGCGCTATACGACCGACGAGCTCGCGGGCCTGGAGCGCAAGGTGCTGGGCGCGCAGGACGAGGCCTCCCGCCTGGAGGGCGAGCTGTACGCCGCGCTGCTGGACACCCTGACCGGGGGCATCGCGGACCTGCAGGACCTGGCGGGGGCCGTCAAGGAGCTTGACGCGCTGCAGAGCCTCGCGCGAGCCGCCGCGGACAACCGCTACTGCAAGCCCGCCATCAACGCGGAGGGCCGCCTGGACATCCGGGACGGCCGCCACCCGGTCGTCGAGAAAGCGCTGGGCGAAGGCAGCTTCGTCCCCAACGACACGCAGATGGGCGGGGGCGAGCGGCTCCTGGTCATCACGGGCCCCAACATGGCGGGCAAGTCCACCTACCTGCGGCAGACCGCGCTCATCGCGCTGATGGCGCACATGGGCTCGTTCGTGCCCGCGGCCAGCGCGGACATCCCGCTGCTGGACAATGTGTACACGCGCATCGGCGCGCAGGACGACCTCGCGGCGGGACTCTCCACGTTCATGGTGGAGATGAGCGAACTCTCCCACATCCTGCGCGGCGCGACGAACAGGTCGCTGGTCATCCTGGATGAAATCGGGCGCGGGACGGGCACGCTGGACGGCCTGTCCATCGCCTGGGCGACGGTGGAGTACCTGGCCGACGAGAAGGCCTGCGGCGCGCTGGCCCTGTTCGCGACCCACTACCACGAGCTGGGCGAGATGGAAGGCGCGCTCCCGGGCGTCGTCAACCTCAGCGTGACGACCCGGGAAGTGGGCGACGAGGTGGTGTTCCTGCACCGGATGAAGCGCGGCGGGGCGGACAAGTCGTTCGGCGTGTACGTCGCCCGCATGGCGGGGGTGCCCGGCGCCGTCGTGTCCCGCGCGCGGGAGATCATGGCGCGGCTGGAGGCCAGCGACATCACCCAGGATGCCATCGGCCGCAACATCCTGGAGCGGCGCAGGAAGCGCAAGCCCGAGCAGATGGCCCTGCCGGACGTGGCGCGCGCGGAGCTGGTCAACGAGCTGGCCGGGCTGGACGTGCTGCAGATGACCCCGATGGAGGCCTTAAGCCGCCTCATGGTCCTCAAGGAAAAGGCCCGCAAGGTGTAAGGAGAGCGATGCCAGGAAAGATCCGCGTGCTGCCCGGGGACGTCGTCGCGCTCATCGCCGCGGGCGAGGTCGTGCAGCGCCCCGCCGCCGCCCTGAAGGAACTCGTCGAGAACAGCCTCGACGCGGGCGCGACGTCCGTTTCCGTCGCCGTCGAGAACGGCGGGCTGGACAGCATCCGCGTCACCGACAACGGCGGCGGCATCGCGCCGGAGGACATGCGCCTCGCCTTTGCCCCGCACGCGACCAGCAAGCTGGGCAGGGCCGAGGACCTGCGCTCCGTCGCCTCGCTGGGCTTCCGGGGCGAGGCGCTGGCGTCCATCTCGCGGGTCAGCAGGGTCACGCTCACCAGCAGGCAACCCGGCCAGGACGAGGGCGTGAAGGCCGTCAACGAGGGCGGGGACATGGTGTCCGTCGGCCCGGCGGCGTGCGCCCAGGGCACGCAGGTGCTCGTGCGCGACCTGTTCCACAACGCCCCGGTGCGCCGCGACTTCCTCCAGAACCCGCGGCGCGAGGCGGCCAGCTGCGCGGAGGTCATGGCCTCGTTCATCCTGGGGAACCCGGGCGTCGCCTTCCGGTATTCCCAGGACGGCAAGCAGGTATACGCCAGCGCCGGGGACGGGCGCCTGGCGGGCGCGGCGCTGGCGGTGTACGGCCTGGACGCGCTGGAGGCCCTGCGGCCGGTGGACGGCGGCGGGCAGGGCGTCCTGGTGCAGGGCCTGGTGGGCATCGGCGAGCAGGCACGCGCCTCCAGGGCGCACCAGCACTTCTTCATCAACGGGCGGGCCGTGCGAAGCATGACACTCAGCGCCGCGCTGGAGGAGGCCTGCCGCACGCGCGTCATGATCGGGCGGCACCCGATGTGCGCCTTGCACCTCCGCCTGCCCTTCGAGGCCGTGGACGTCAACGTCCACCCCAACAAGTGGGAGGTGCGCTTCCGCAATGAAGCAGCTGTTTCTGACGCCGTGCTGGACGCAGTGCGCGACGCGGTGTCCGGCGCGCCGCTGGACAACGCGCCGCCGCTGTTCCCCCGCGAGGAGCGCACCGCCCCGGCGCAGGTCGTAAGGATGGAGCCAAACGAGGACGCATCCTCCGCGCTGGCCTTCGCGGAATGGGCGCGGGAGGCGCCCCGGACCGCGCTTTCCGCGCGGGACGCCGCGCTGGACACCCCCGCCCATCCCGTCACCCCGGCCCGCGCGCCCGCGCGGGAGGAGCCGCAGGCGGTCCAGGAGCACTCCCCCTTCGTGCCCGCGCCGGAGGACGCGCTCGCCGTCATCGGCAAGGCGTTCGGCACCTACATCATCGCCCAGAGGGGCGAGCGGCTTCTGCTCATCGA
>DATHTQ010000245.1:0-1681 GCA_035463055.1 Candidatus Limnocylindria bacterium | reverse complement strand
GGCAGGGCATAATCGAAGTCACTGGTCTTCATCGAGGAAATCCAGCTGCGTGTCGGCGGGCGCGGCGGCCGCGGTGAAGGGGCGGCCCAGGTGTTCGTAGGCGCGCTGCGTCGCGAGCCTTCCCCGCGGCGTGCGCTGGATGAACCCCAGCTGCAGCAGGAACGGCTCGTACACGTCCTCGATGGTCAGCGCATCCTCGCCGGTGGACGCGGCCAGCGTGTCCAGCCCGACTGGGCCGCCGCCGAACTTGTCGATCATGCACAGCAGCACCGTGCGGTCCACCTTGTCCAGCCCCAGCCCGTCCACCTCCATGAGGTTGAGCCCCTCGTGCGCGACCTCCCGGGTAATGCGGCCGTCAGCCTTGATCTGCGCGTAATCACGCACGCGCTTGAGCATCCGGTTGGCTATGCGCGGGGTGCCTCTGCTGCGCCGGGCGATCTCCACGATGCCCTCCTCGTCCGCGGGCATGCCCAGGATGGTGGAGGAGCGCCGCAGGATGCGGGCGAGCTCCGCCGGGGAATAGAGCTCCAGCCGGAACATCATCCCGAAGCGGTCCCGAAGCGGCGCGGACAGCTGCCCCGCGCGCGTGGTCGCGCCGATGAGTGTGAAGCGCGGCAGGTCCAGCCGCATGGAGCGCGCGGTCGGTCCCTTGCCGATCATGATGTCCAGCGCGTAGTCCTCCATCGCGGGGTAGAGCACTTCCTCCACCGCGCGGGAGAGCCGGTGGATCTCGTCAATGAACAGCACGTCGCCCGGGCTGAGGTTGGTCAGGATGCTGGCCAAATCACCCGGCCGGTCGATTGCCGGCCCTGAAGTGATGCGGATATTTTGACCCATCTCGGCGGCGACGATGCCCGCCAGCGTCGTCTTGCCCAGGCCCGGCGGGCCGTAGAGCAGCATATGGTCCAGCGCGTCGCGCCGCTGGAGCGCGGCCTTGATGTAGATGCTGAGGTTCTCCCGCACCTGCTCCTGGCCTACGTACTCGCGCAGCGTCTTGGGGCGCAGGGACAGGTCGGTGTCCCTGTCCTCGTCCCGGTAGGAGCCCATCATGAGGCGGTCGTCCTGCATGGTCCCTTATCCTTTCAGCATGCCGCGCAGCGCGTGGCGCACGAGCTCGTCCGCCTGCTCGGGGGCGCCTTCCTGCCGGGCGCGGGAGATGGCGAGCGCGGCCTCGCTCTGGGTGTACCCCAGCGCCGCCAGCGCCTGGATGGCCTCGCCCACGGGGCCGGGGACGGCGGAGGACACGCCCTGCGGCATGCCGGTGAGGGAGGCCGCAACGTCCCATCCCGCGAACTTGTCCTTGAGCTCCATCGCGATGCGCTGCGCGGTCTTGCGCCCGATGCCCGGCGCGCGGGACAGCGTCTGCAAATCCCCGGTCAGGATGGCGAGCGTAAGGTCCTTGAGCGGCATGGAGGAGACCACGCTCATCGCCGTGCGCGGCCCGATGCCCGTAAGGCCGTTGAGGTGCAGGAACATCGCCCTTTCCTCGGAGGAGGAGAACCCGAACAGCTCCAGGGCGTCCTCGCGCACGGAGAGCCACGTGTACACGCGGGTGAACTCGCCCACCGCCGGGCAGCCCGTCAGCGCGGACTGCGAGCAGAACACAAGGTAACCGACCCCCTGCACGTTGAGCGTAAGGTGGGCCGGCGTTTTCTCCGCGACGATGCCTTCCAGGAAAGCG
>DATHTQ010000244.1:0-2293 GCA_035463055.1 Candidatus Limnocylindria bacterium | reverse complement strand
GGCGACGAGGCGATGCTCAAGCAGCTCCTGCGGGTGCTGGCAGACAACGCGGTCAAGTTCTCCGCCCCCGGCACCGCCATCACGCTGCGCGCGTTCAGCGGCGAGAAGGGCCTGCCCGCGATGAGCGTGCAGGACAACGGCCCCGGCATCGCCGCCGCGGACTTGCCCCACATCTGCGAGCGGGTCTACCGCTCAGACCCCGCACGCGTCCAAGGCGGCACGGGGCTGGGGCTGTCCATCGCGAAGTGGATCGCCGACCGGCACGACGGCTTCATCGACGTGTATTCCAGCCCCGGCCTGGGCAGCAGGTTCACGGTGTCCCTCCCCGCCGCGGAGCCGCCCCGGCCCATGGAGGCGAAGCCGGAGGGCGCCGCGGACGCCGCGCCGGCGGCGCAGTAGGGCACCGCTTTCCACAACCCAGAAGAGCCGCCATTGTCCATGGCGGTTTTTTGTGGTATATTCTGTGCGGATTGCGCCCGTGCCCAACCGGCAGCACAATAACCGCCCCTACATCCCAGCCGGCACAGCCGCCCCGTTGCCCAACTTCGGGCGGCACAGACCACGGCAACCCGCGCGAAACGCGCCCGGCCCGCCCGCGCCATCCCCTGCGCAGGCGTTCCACCGGGCCGGACTGCGGACGCGCGGAAGAAACGCATCACCTGTTCTCCGGAACATGGACTTGCCATCGAGGTAAAAATGAAAAGGACGTTATGCATCCTCCTGGCGCTCACGCTCGCGCTCGGCCTTGCGCTGGGCGCGGCCGCCGCCAAGCCCGAGGTCCCCGGCGCGCGTAAGCCCGTCAGGCTGCCCTCGGTCACCTGGCGCGGGAACGCGTACATCCGGGTCACCATGCTGGAGCGCGAGACGGTATGGTTCCAGTGCGGATGGGACAAGACCTCCCGGCTCCCGTCCGCCCCCGTCGGCGTGAACTTCGGCGTGTACGACCTGACCGACGGCCTGTGGGGCAACGCCGGGTACTTCCCCATCGACTGGCGGGAAGACTACAGCACCTACGACTTCATGGAGATCAACTCCCAGTGCCCCGTCATCTCCGGCCATGAATACCGCATCCACCTGTACCTCCGCAGCGCCTACGAACCCGTGGTGACCAACTTCGCGGAGCTGAACCTCTACTTCACCGCCCCGTAAAGGCCGGCGGCGGGCACGGCAATCCGGGGGAGGCGCGGACGCCCTCCCCTTTCGCCTGCCCCAAGGGGGTATGATGGTGGCGGCATGCGGCGCGCCGCATCGCCCGCGGGGCGGAGCCGGACCTCCGCACGGACAGGGAAAGAGGTACGCACATCATGGATACGCTAAAGAAGCTGCTTGCCCTGGCGCTCGCCCTGACGGCGTGCGCCGTGTTCGCCGCGCCCGCGCAGGCGCAGGGCCCGGGCCCGGAGGAGCTGCTGGGCCTGGTGCCGCTGTCCGCCTACGACGGCTGGCTGACCTACGCGGACCTGGACGCCATGGCCGCGCTCTACGGCGCGGAAATGCCCGCAGGCACCGAGGAGTTCTGGGCCATGGACGGCTCCCCGGAGGAAGGCAGGCTCATGGCCGCGTTCCTCGCCCTCTCCTCCGGCCCGCCGGACTTCTTCCGGAACATGATGAAGTCCCGCGAGTTCCTCGCCTCCAGCGGGTTCGACTTCTTCCACGTGCGCCGCGTGCTGGAGGTAGGCGCGCCGCCGGACCGGCAGTTCTGGCTGGCGGGAGATTTCGGGGCGCAGCCCATCCGCGACGCCCTGGCCGCCAAGGGCTACGAGCAGGTGAACACCGGCTTCGCGGGGCGCGAGGCCTGGGCGCCGGGTGGCGATCTTGCGGGCGGCGGGAAGACGGACCTGGCCGGGCGCGACCCGTACTTCCTGTTCGGCGGCACGCTGGGGCAGTCGTGGCCGGTCGTGCAGATGCCGGGCGTCATCGCCTCCGGCCGGGGCGAGGCGGGCATGCGCGCCGTCGCCATGCGGGAAGGCCCCGCGCTGACAGAAAATGCCGTCATTTCGGACGCGCTGCACGCCGTGCGGGCGTACGGCGGGGACGGGGCGCAGGTCGCGCAGCTGTACCTGCTCACCGCCGGGAGCGCGGGGCTCTCCGGCGCGGGGGACCTGCCGGAGTTCAAGGCCCTCGCGATGGCGCACGCGTTCACCGGAGGCGCGCAGTGGACGCTGCTCGCCCTCTCCTACCCGGACGCCGCGACGGCGGAGGAGGCCGCGCGCATCCTGCGGGAGCGCCTCGCAGGCGAAGTCGCCCTGCCGTCCGGCACCACGCTGCAGGCCCTCGTGGCGGCGCGCGGCGGCGC
>DATHTQ010000243.1:0-9039 GCA_035463055.1 Candidatus Limnocylindria bacterium | reverse complement strand
CGGGGCTGCTGGGCTTCGCGCTCAACCTGGCGCTGGGGCTCGCGTGAGGCTGTTCATCGCCTGCCCGCTGGGCGAACGGGCGGCGGCGTTCATGGAGGGCGCGCAGAAAAGCTTGGGCGGGATGGCCGTCCGCGCGCGCCTGACACCCGGGGAGCAGATGCACCTGACGCTGCGGTTCATCGGCGAGGCGGACGGGGACATGACGGGACGCCTGCGCGCGTGGTTCCGCGCGCTGCCCGCCTTGCCGCGGGAGGCGCTTATGTGCGGGCACGCGGGGTATGGGTTCTTCCACGGGCGGGACGGGCTGCTGGCCTACGCGGCGCTGCGGTGCGCCCCGGCGCTTGCGGAGTTCACGGCACGGCTGGAGCGGGACCTGCGCGGCATGGGCGTCGCGCCGGAAACCAAGCCCTGGAAGGCGCACGTCACGCTCGCCCGGAACGCGGCGTTCCGTGGCTCTCCGGAGGACGCCGCCGCGGCGCTGCCGCGCATGGAGGCGCCGCTTTCGCTCCTGCCTCCGGTGCTGTTTCTCAGCGAGTTCCTGCCCGGCGGCGTGCGCCACACCCCGCTGGAGCGCATAGGCAACTGAACACTGCAATGCAAAAGCGCGCCCGCGGCGGGCGCGCTTTGTTGTGCCCCAGAGCCTTACTCCTCCGCGAACGCCTTGAGCGCCGCGCTCGCGCCGACCCGCGCGCAGCCCTGCATGATGTACCCCTCGATGGCCTCGCGCGTGCGGATGCCGCCCGCGGCCTTGACCTTCACTTCGGGGCCGACGTTCTTCAGGAACAGGTCGATGTCCTCCGGCGTCGCGCCCGCGGGGCCGAAGCCGGTGCTGGTCTTGATGAAGTCCGCGCCGGCGTCGGTCACGCTGCGGCACAGGGCGACCTTCTCGTCCTCGGTGAGGTAGCAGGTCTCGACGATGACCTTGAGGATCCTGCCGCCGCACGCGGCCTTGACCTCGCGGATCTCCTCGGTCACGCGGGCGAAGTCCTTCGCCTTGGCGTCGCCGATGTGGATGACCATGTCGATTTCGTCCGCGCCCTCGGCGACGGCCTGCTGGGTCTCGAACACCTTGACCCGGGTGGTCTGGTAGCCCAGCGGGAACCCGACGACGGTGCACACCGCCAGGCGGTTGCCGTACTTGGCCTTCATCTCGCGCACGAAGCGCGGGGGGATGACGGCGCTGGCCATGCCGTTGTCCACGGCCTCGCGGCACAGGCGGTCCACGTCCGCGAGCGTCGCCTCCGGGCGCAGCAGCGTATGGTCGATATGCGAAAAAGCTTCCTTCCTGTCCATGCGGTCTCCTTCCTGGAAAAAACCAAGGTTTATTCTACCAAAGCCTACCCGCGTTATCAAGCCTTGAGGCGGGGGGCGCGATGTTGTACAATGGTGGCGGATCATACAAGGATGGAGGCGATGCGCTGTGGACCTCCTGTTCGACGGAAGCCGTTTCTATATGGGCCCCGACCCGCGCAACCCGCTGGCCGAGATCACCTTCACGCGGGACGGGACGCGCCACCTCATCATCGAGCATACCATCACGGACCCGAGCCTGCGCGGGCAGGGCATCGGCCGCAAGCTCGTCGAGAGGGTCGCCGAATACGCGCGCGAGAACGGCTTCAAGCTCCTGTCGCACTGCTCCTATGCCCGCCACGTGCTCTCCGGGCCCGAGTTCGACGACGTATACATCGGGCAGAAGGACGCGCGCGCCGAGTGAACCTGCCCCGAAGGGAATAAGAGGAGGCAGCATATGAAGACCGTCATCACCGCCAAGGGACTGCACGTGACCCCCGCCATCGAGAACCGGGTGCTGAAAAAGACCCAGACCATGGGGAAGTACCTGCGCCAGGATACGGAGATGTTCGTGCGCATGCGCCGGGAGAAGGCCCTGCGCATCGTGGAGATAACCGTCCCCATCAGCGGCGTGCTGCTGCGCGCCGAGTCCACCAGCGAGGACAACCTGTTCATGTCCATCGACCGGGCGCTGGCCAAGCTGGAGAAGCAGATCCTGCGCCACCGCACCCGCCTGGACAAGCGCCTGCACGACGAAATCCCCCAGGACGCCGAGCCGGAGTTCATCGAGGACCTCAGCGCCGCGGAGCAGGACGAGCGCCAGGTGGTGCGCCACAAGACCTACACCGTGCGCCCCATGAGCCAGGAGGACGCCGTCATGCAGATGGAGCTCCTGGGCCACAGCTTCTACGTCTACGTGGACTCCGACACCGCGCGCACCCACGTGCTCTACCTGCGCAAGGACGGGAACCTGGGGCTTCTGGTTCCTGAAGAATAATACGGAACAATAGGTAAAAGGGGGCGGGAACGCCCCCTTTTCGTATGCGGTGATATATTTCAGCGCTCCTGCCCGGCCTGCAGGCGTTCCCGTGCCGCCGCCAGCAGGGCGTCGCGGCGGTTCTCCAGCCGGCCCGCCAGCACCGCGCGCAGCAGCCGGTCCAGCGCGGCGCCCAGTTCCGGCCCCGCCTCGTACCCCAGCGCGAGCAGGTCGTTCCCGCCCACCGCCAGGTCCCGGAGGCCCAGCACCGCGCCCTCGCGCACCAGGCGTTTCGCGTCCAGGATCAGCGCGTCCAGGCGGGGCGCGCCCGCCGCGACGTCCGGCGCCTTGCCGGACATGTCCGCGCGCTGGAGCAGCAGCAGCTTGACCAGCGTGCCCTCCCCCAGGCGGCTGAGGCACCTTTGCAGGTTGTCCGGGCCGATGCGGTCGCCGTGCCGCCTGACGAGCGTGCGCACCTCCTCCAGCAGCGCCTTGGGCTGGCGCAGGCGCGCCATCGCGCTTTCCGCGAGCAGCACGCTGGTCGCCTGGTGGCCGCGGAAGTGGGTCGTGCCGTCCGGGTCGTAGGAGATGTGGGCGGGCTTGCCGCTGTCGTGGAACAGCGCGGCCCAGCGCAGGGCCAGATCCTGCGGGGTGGCTTCCAGCACGCGCAGCGTGTGCTCCCACACGTCCCAGGCGTGGAAGCGGATGCGCTGGGGCGTGTGCAGCATGGGCTCCAGCTCCGGCAGCGCCGCGAACAGCACGCGCGGGTATGCCCTGAGCGCCCATGCCGCGTGGGGGCCCAGCAGCGCGCGGTTGATCTCCCCACCGACGCGCTCGCGCGAGACGCGGGCCAGGCCGCCCGCCTCCTCCTCCATCGCGCGCAGCGTCTTGGGCTCTATGGTGAAGCCCAGCTGGCACGCCAGGCGCAGCGCGCGCAGGATGCGCAGCGCGTCCTCCCTGAACCGGGTGCGCGGGTCGCCCACGGCGCGCAGCACGCGGGCTTCGCAGTCCGCCCGCCCGCCAAACGGGTCCGTGAGGCCGTCCCACGGGTTCCACGCCATGGCGTTGACCGTGAAGTCCCGCCGCGCGAGGTCCTCCTCCACGGTGCGGGAAAAGCGCACGCGGTCCGGGTGGCGGCCGTCGGAATAGGGCCCGTCCGCGCGGAACGTCGTGATTTCCACCGCGTTGCCGCCCAGCAGGGCCGTCACGGTGCCGTGCCTCTCGCCCGTTGGCAGGACGCGCGTGTGCGGGAACACCTGCCGCACCTCGTCCGGCGTCGCGGAGGAGGCCATATCATAGTCCAAAGGGGTGCGGCCCAGGCACGCGTCGCGCACGCAGCCGCCCACCAGGTATGCGGCGAAGCCGGCCCCGCGCAGGGCCTCCAGCGCCTCGAGCACGTACCCCGGCGGTTCCAGGCGCATCGTATCCTCCTGACTTCGGGCATCATTATGGGCAGGGCCCCGGTCGCTTGTCAACGGGGCGGGGGAGTGCTACAATCCCGGAAATGAACAGCATCCTTGCCAGCCGCGGTGCGGCCCTGAAGGCCCGGGAACTCCTGTCGGACGAGACGCCGCTTCGCCGCGACTGCGGCCGCCTGTGCGGCAGCGCCTGCTGCCGGCCTTGCGGGGACGGCCCCTGCGGCATGCTGCTCTTCCCCGGCGAGGAAGGGCTGTACGATACGCTTCCCCCCGGCTTCGAGTTGAATAAGGCCCCCGGCTTGCCCGGGGGAACAGCGCTGCTCACCTGCGCGGGCTCGTGCGACCGGGAGGCCCGGCCGCTCGCCTGCCGCGTCTTCCCGCTGGCCTTCACGATGGAGGGCGGCGCGCCCGGCGTGCGGATGGACCCGCGCGCCTTCGCGGTGTGCCCGCTGGCGCCGTCCGGCGTGGACGGCCTGGCCCCGGGCTTCCGGGACGCTGCCCGCAGCGCCGCGCGCGCCCTGTGCGAAAGCGCGGAGGGGCGCGCCTTCGTCCGCGCCCAGGATGATTATATCCGCGCGCTCACCCGCCCGCTGTGGGGGGAGGGCGCGTCATGATCTGGTACCGCGCGCGCTGCGCCCAGGAACTCAACGACCGTCCCGAGGGGGACGGAACGCTTCTGTGCGAGGACGCGCTCAAGGCGGACCTACGGCCCTGGCGCGGCCAGGCGCAGTGCGTCTACCTAGACCCGCCCGGCCTCTCCGGCGAAGCGGCCGTGTGCCGCGTGCGCGTGGGCGAGGAGGGGTGGGCGTCCGGCAAGCCCGCGCTGCTGCTCCCCGCCTACCGCGAGCGCCCCGCCGCCCAGGCCGCCGCGCACCTGGAGACGCTGCGCGGCCTGCTGGAAGCCGCGCGGAGCCTCCTCAACGACACCGGCTCCGTGTTTTTGCACGTGGACAGCGAGCACGCCGCGCGCGCCCGCCTGCTCATGGACGAGGTGTTCGGCGAGGCGCAGTTCCGCAACGAGATCATCTGGGTCTACCAGACCGGCGGGCGCAGCCGCCGCAGCTTCAGCCGCAAGCACGACGTGCTGCTGTTCTACGCGAAGTCGCCCGCGCACCGCTTCGACGTCACGGGCGTGCCGCTTCGGCGCGAGAAGCGGTCCAACCACCTCAAGCGCAGCGTGGACGAGCAGGGCCGCTCCTACCGGACGCTGACCAGCGGGGGCAAGACCTACGTCTACTACGACGACGAGCCCGTCTACCCCGGGGACGTGTGGGCGGACGTGAGCCTGATGCAGCAGAAGGACCCGCAGCGCACGGGCTACCCCGCCCAGCGGCCCCAGGCGCTGCTGGACCGCGTCATCCTCTCCACCACCCGCCCGGGCGACCTCGTGGCGGACCTGACCTGCGGGTCCGGCACGGCGCTCGCCTCCGCCGCGGCGCACGGGCGGCGCTTCCTGGGCGTGGACGCGAGCGCGGCCGCCTTCGCGGTGAGCCGCAGGCGCCTGGACGGGTACCGCCTGCACTGCCGCGCGCCGCTGTGCGAGCATGGGGGCGCGATGCTGGACGCCGCGGCGCAGCCGGGCGTGGGGTTCTACGCCGTGACCCTCAACGACTTCGTCCTCCCCCCGGAGGACCTGCAGGGCCTTAAGACCGAGCCCCGTGGCCTGTCCTTCTCGGGGCTGGACTGTGTGGACCAGTGGTACGCGGGCCTGCTGCACGCCGGGGTGTTCCGCGCGTGCGATTCCGCCATGCGCACCCGCGCCAACCCCTCGCTGCCCACGCAGCTCCGGGTGCCCATGCTGCGCGGCTCCGCCGCGGCGCTCGTCGTGGACGTGCTGGGCCGCCGCACGCTGTGGACGGGCTCCGGCGCGCTGTAACCCCCGGCCGGGCGGTCCGGGGCGGCGCGAAAGTGGGGTTGAGGGGCCATATGGGGCAATCTTTTCGAAATTCGTGGTAATTGTTACCAAAATATGATAATGTGTGTGCATTCGGATGCGAAGATGTTACGAACCTTTGCGTCAATGGGTCATTTCTGCGCGTAAGGAGTGTTTCGATGGCTTCCGTGGAAGATATCGGCATAGACCTTGGCTCATCCAACGTGCTCATCGCCGAGCGGGGGAAGGGCGTCGTCCTCAACGAGCCGGCGCTGCTTGCCTACAACCACGACACGCGCAGCATCACCGCCGTGGGGGCGGAGGCGTACCGGATGATCGGCCGCGAGCCGGCGGGCGTCTCGGTCGTCCGCCCGCTCAACAAGGGCGCCATCCAGGACTTCGACATGCTCAGCGTGATGCTCAACTACTTCGTCATGCGCGTCGTGGGAAGGCACCTGTTCAACCGGCCCCGCGCGCTGATGAGCATCTCCGCCACCGCCAACGAGATCGAGAAGCGCCAGCTCATCCTGGGGATGCTCGAGTCCGGCGCGCGCCGCACCCAGATCATCGAGCGGCCCCTGGCCGCGGCGCTGGGCGCGGGCTCATCCATCGGCGAGGTCCGGGGCCGCATGGTGGCCGACATCGGGGGCGCGACGACGGACATCGCGGTCATCTCCTCCGGGGAGATCATGGCGCGCAGCATCCTGGACACCGGCGGCGACGCGTTCACCGACGCGCTCATCCGCTTCATCCGCCTCAAGCACAACCTGCTCGTGGGCTGGCGGACCGCGGAGGACATCAAGGGCACCATCGGCACCGCCGATTTGTCCGACCCCAACGCGCTGACGCTGCCGGTCGCGGGGCGCAACCTCGTCAGCGGCCTGCCCCGCCAGGTGGACGTGACCAGCGAGGAGTGCGCCGAGGCCGCCGAGGAGCCGCTGCGCGGCCTCATCGAGGGGCTGCACTCCGTGTTCGAGCAGATCCCCACCGAGCTGGCCAACGACGTGTACGAGGACGGCATCCTGCTCACCGGCGGGGGCGCGCGCATGCGCGGCCTGCGCAGCGTCATCGAGCATGAGATGCAGATGCCCGTCATCATCGCCGACCACCCGCAGGAGTGCATCGCCCTGGGCTGCAGCCTCGTGCTGGAGCGCCCGGGCGAGTTCACCCGCGTGCTGGGGGACGCCAGGCGCGTGCGGTAACAACACCGAAGGAAGGCCTTTGCGCCGCATCCCTGGAGAGATAGAAACAACGCGCAGGAAATGCCCTGCGCGCTGTTTCTATTTCGGGGTTTTGTCGCCCCGGCTCGCGGCCTTTACAGCTCCTCGACGAACGAGAGGTGGGGCGCGCGCTGGATGCGACGCAAAATCTCCGCGCGGTTCTGGTTGGTCTGGCTGCGCACCGTCACGGTGAAGGACAGCGTCTCTGTCACCATGTGGTACTCGTTCTGCATCTGCAGGTTGCTGATTTCCAGGCTCATGTTGCGCAGGTACTTGATGAACCCGCTCATCCCGGACTTGTCGTCCAGCTCGACGTACACGTCGATGACCCTGGCGCGCTTGCGCAGCTGCACGTCCAGCTTCTGCATGTAGGTGAGGACGAAGAACACCAGCAGCGTCCCGATGACGGCGACCTCGTACAGCCCGATGCCGATGGCCAGGCCCACGCAGGCAGATGCCCACAGGCCTGCCGCCGTGGTGATGCCGCGGATCTGGCTGCGGCCCGTCACGACGATGGAGCCCGCGCCCAAAAAGCCGATGCCGCTGATGACCTGCGCGCCCAGGCGCACCGGGTCGCCGGTCTTGAACACCTGGGTGACGTACTGGTTGGTCATCATCACCATCGCGGAGCCCAGGCACACCAGCATGTAGGTGCGCAGGCCCGCGGGCCTGTTCTTGCGCCCGCGGTCCATGCCCAGCAGGCCGCCCACCAGGAGGGACATCATCGTCCTCACGGCGATGGATACCATGGTCAGTTCCCGAATCTCGGTCATGCGGGCCTCCGGAATAATATATTGGGGGATAATAGCATATCGCGGGCCGCTATGCCTGCGCGGATACCACGGAAAAACCTTTTTCGCGGAACGTCGCCTCGCTGCCGGGGTCCAGGTGCATCGCGAACACGCGGGGGCGAAGTTCCCTTGGCACCGCGGCCTCCACGGCGGATACGGGGCAGTGGTAAGAAGAATCGTGCGCGGCAATGTCGTGGTAGACGCGCGCCAGCTCCTCGCTTTTCAGCATGGTGGCGATTTCCTCCGGGAACTCGGCGGAGTCGCCGCTGTAGTAGACGGCCTCGTCCCTGTCGCGCAGGATGTAGCCGAAGCTCTGCATGTCCTCCGCGTGGCGCACGCGACGGGGCTGCGCGGTCAGCTCCAGGTGCGCGGGCAGCTCCGTCCTGTAGTCGTACACCTCGGGGCCGACGCCCTGCAGCCGCAGGAGCTCGGTCACGGTGGGGACCGGATGGACCACCGCCACCCTGCGCCCAAGCGCGAAGAAGTTGTACGCGCAGAACGACGCGAGGGATCCCGAATGGTCCGCGTGCAGGTGGGTCATCAGCACGGTCGCGGACTCCCACCCCTTCAGGCCCGGCGAGGCGAACGCGCGGGCGAAGGTGCTCTCGCCGCAGTCGATGAGCAGCAGGTGCCTCCCGCGGACGATGTAGGCGTTGGTGTTCCCCTCCGGCGGGTTGAAGCCCGCGCCGCGGCCGAAAAAGCGGATGTCGATCATGGCTACTCCTTGATGCCCGCGCTGACGAAGCTGTTCATGAACCGCTTCTGCAGCAGGAAGAACGCCAGCAGCAGCGGCGCGATGATGATGAGGGTCGCTGCGCACACGTTGGCCCACTGCATGTCGGCCTCCTTGGACTTGGCGAAATACGCCAGGCCCACGGTCAGCGTGCGGTTGCTGATGGAATTGGTCACGATCAGCGGCCAGAGGTAGTTGTTCCAGTGGTAGCTGATGGAAATGACCGCGAAGGACATGTATGCGGCCTTGGCGTTGGGGACGTAGATGCGCCAGATGGTCTGCCACAGGTTGGCGCCGTCGATGTTCGCCGCGTCGTACAGCGCGCGGGGGATGACCTTGAAGCTCTGCCGGAGCAGGAAGATGGCCAGCGCGCTGCCGAGGAACGGAAGCATGATGCCGATCTTCGTGTCCGTCAGCCCCATCTCCGACAGGGTCATGAAGTTGGGAATGACCAGCACGTCGTTGGGGATGATGATCTGCATGAAGATGACCACGATGACCAGCGCCTGCCCGCGGAAGCGGTACATCGCCAGGGCGAACCCCGCCAGTGTGGATGTGACGAACTGGATGGCGAACGTCACCGTGACCAGGATGATGGTGTTGAGGTAGTACTGCCCAAACGGGATGGCGTTCCAGACATACTGCAGGTTGCGCGTCGTCAGCGGCGTGGTCGGGATGAAGGACATGATGAACGAAGGCTCGGTCAGCGCCGTGCCCACCAGCCACACCAGCGGGACG
>DATHTQ010000242.1:0-4795 GCA_035463055.1 Candidatus Limnocylindria bacterium | reverse complement strand
CCGACCAGGTCAAGGAGAATTTCCCCGTCACCTTCACCTTCAGCATCACGCCGGTCAGCGCGAACTACGGCAACGCGACGATGCGTAACGACCTGCGCACGTTCGCCGCCAGCCTCGGCCAGGTGAACTACAGCGAATGGCGCGTGTCCGAGGCGGCGGAGCGGACGCTGCTCGGCAAGCCCGGGTTCTACGTGACTTACCGCGGGGTCAGGTATGACGGCGCCATCGTGCGCGGGCGCATCCACTACGCGCACCTCGACAACAACCGCCTGCTGTCCATCCACTACGTGGGCCCCGGCGAATACAACACCGACTATACCGAGGTGTTCCGCCGCATCCGCGACACGCTCAAGGCAGTGTAACCGGCAGTCCGAAAAATATCCAGCCAGAGACAAATCAGCCGTGCGGGAAAAGCGGCGCGGCTGCTTCTTTTCGGTATGCAGCAAGTTTCTATGCCTGATTCATATCGGTTCAATCCGTATCACGGAACAAATCATAAAACGCTTGCAGCGCTGCGATGCCCGCCGCCTTCTCTTCCGGCTCCTGCGCGAAGGCGACCCGCTGTACCATTCGGTACCCGAATTTCATGAGCGCCATCGTAAGGACGTCCTGCCGCAGGTGGGGCAATGCGCTGTCAGGCAGCCCCAGGCCATTGGCGTAGGCCGGGACCATGCGGCGGTTTAGCTCAATGTACTTGTCCGGGTCCGTTTCGTCGAAGATGAGGCTCGCGACGTCCTCGCCCGCATAACCCCACCCAGCCGTGTCCCAGTCGATGAGGGCGACGCTGGCCTCCGAATAAAAGATGTTCTCGGTCCAAAAATCCCGGTGGCACAGCACGATGGGCTGGCGGGCCAGGCGTGAAAACACCGCCTCCTGCATGCCGTCCAGGCCTTCAATCATGCCGCGTATATGCGCCGGGATGCCGCATGCGGGAGAGCGCAGGCACGCGTACTCGAGCGACTTGCCCTCGGCAAGAGCGATTTTCCCGCTGCGCAGCGATTCCTTGAGGAACGCGGGCAGGCGGCAGCCGTCCGACACGAGGTATTCCAGCGAATAGGACTGGGTGTGCCATTGGCTGAACTCGCGCGAAAGGAAGCCTTCGTCGCCCAGGCATGGGATGTCCCCGAACCTGCCGTCCCGCCCGGCCCTGCGCTGGAAGAGGCCGAGCCCATACGCCGCCGCCTCGAGCATGGTCGTCGTCAGGCTCCTGCCCGACACGCCCGTCAAATACTCGAGCCACAGCACAGTAACATCGTCCCCTGATTCGAGGTGATAGCATTCCGGACGGCGGAAGGATGGCGTGAACGCCTCGGCTAAGAAGCTCTCATACAGGTCCGCTTCCCTGCGCCAGGAACCGGGGTCGCCCGGCCGCTCCCATTTGCGCTGCTCCTTGCGGACGACGCGGAACGGGCGGCTTTCCCCATCATCCAGGACGGCGGTGCCGGACAACAGCCGTACGTCGCCGAGCGTTCCGCCGTGCAGCTGCACGGTTTGGCACGCAGCGCTTGCCACGGGCCTGCCGAGCATCCTGCCCAACGCAATATAAAGTTGTCCCTTGTCAATTCCGGCATCAGCGTTGCGGCTTTGCGTGCTCATACCCAATTTCTGGCCAGTTCCCTATGGAATCGGCCGCGCCTCACCCTCCGCTGACTCCGGCAATTCGGGGAGCGGCGGCAGGTCCTGCAGGCTGCTGAAGCCAAAGTGTGACAAGAACTGCGGGGTAGTCTCGTAAAGGATGGGGCGGCCAAGCGTTTCCCTGCGTCCGGCCTCCCGGATGAGCCCCTTCTGTGTGAGCGCTTGGAGCGACCAGTCGCACTTGACCCCGCGCACGGCCTCCACTTCCTGGCGCGTGACCGGCTGCTTCCACGCGACCACCGCCAGCGTCTCCAGCGCGGACTGTGAGAGCGACTGCTTCCTCGGCGGCTGCAGCGCGCGGCCGATGATGTCGGAGTATTCTGGCTTGGTGGCCAACTGGACAAAACCCTCGAAGCGCTTGAGCGTCAGGCCCCTGCCTTCCACGCTGTACTGCGCCGCGAGCAGGTCCAGCGCTGCCTCTGTTTCCAGTTCCGTGGCGCCAAGCCCCTGCGCGAGCGCGGCGGTTTCCATCGCCTCGCCGGACACGAACAGGATGGACTCTATGCAGCCCGCGATCCGCTCAAGCCCCATGCGCAAGCGCCCCCGCGACAGGTTTCTCGATATGGATCTCGTCCCCCGCGGCGTTCTGGCGCGCGGCTACCTTGCCGCGCCGCAGGAGCTCGAGCAGCGCAAGGAACAGGGTAACCACCTCGCCGCGTGACGGGCATGCGCTGAACAGGCTGGAGAACGCGACGCCGCCCCGGCGCACGGCGCGCAGCACGCTGCCCATGCACCGGCTGACCGAGTGCGCGTCCAGGTAGATGAGGTTCTGCCCCTCCTCCCCCGCGCCCTCCTGCCCGAGCGTCCTTTCCAGGATCCGGCGGAACGCAGCCAGAAGCCCGTCAGGGGTCAGGTTCTTGAGCTGGATTTCCGGAGGGGGCAGCGGGAACTCCTCGGGGAGCTTGGTGAACAGCCGCGCGGCGGCTTCCTCCAGGCGCTTCATGTCCTGCGCTGCCTCGCGTACGCGGGCGTACTCCTCCAGCTGGCGGATGAGCGCCTCGCCAGTGTCCTCGTCCCCCGCTTCGTCCTCCTCTGATGGGAGGATGGCGCGGCTCTTGATGAGCACGAGCGTGGCGGCCAGGCGGATGAACTCGCTGGCCTCGTCCACATCGGTCAGGTCCGCGTCACCGACGATCTGCAGGTACTGGCCGGTGACCTCGGATACGAATATGTCCTTGATATCGACCTTGGCCTCGCCGATAAGCCGGAGCAGCAGGTCCAGCGGGCCCTCGAAGTCGGACAGGCGGACGTTCGCGCTCATCGCAGGCCGAACACGCCCAGCAGGACGGACAGCACGCCGCCCTGGACGAAGTTCATCGCTGCGCCGATCCAGCGGCCGACGAAGTTCGTCGTGAACAGCAGCAGGAGCAGCGCGACGTGCGCGATGCGGAACACCTTGCCGGACATCTGCAGCCTGCCGGAGAACAGGACGTCGTTGACGACGTGGAACCCGTCCAGCGGCGGCAGCGGCAGCAGGTTGAACATCCCCATGCCAAGGTTCACCATCGCGAGATGGAAGAAGAAACGCTGGATATGGATGAGCCAGGGGGTGCGGAGGAACTGGGCGAACAGGGCGTCATACTGCGGGAAGAGCTGGAGGGTATGCCCCTGGCTCCCGAACTTGAGGAGGTATTCCGCGCCGCCGTCCGCGAGCAGGGACGGGACGTACAGGAAGCGGCTGATGAATATCGTGGCCAGCGTCGCCAATACGAACTGGATGAAGTTCGTCGTCACCCCGGCCAGGGATACCTTGAGGTCGTCCCAGCGGCCGTTGCGGAAATTGCGGGGGTTGACCGGCACCGGCTTCGCCCAGCCGATGCCCATGAGGAACATGCTGACGGTGCCGATGGGGTCCAGGTGCTTGAGCGGATTGAGCGTCAGGCGCCCCATGTCCCGCGCGGTCGGGTCGCCGCTCCTCAGCGCGACGTAGCCGTGCGCGAGTTCATGCAGCGTGAGGGCGAGCAGCACCGCCGGCGCGCGGTACAGCATGAATTGCAGGAAGCCCAATGGGTCCTCCTGCAGCCAGGCAAACACTCAGCCCCGCTTTCCCGTCAGGTCGGCGGCGGGGATAGGGCTGTCCAGCAGTTTGAGGGCTTCCTCCACCATCGCACGCGTAGCGTGGTTCAGGGGCGAGAAGCTGCCCTTGAGGGCTTCGTCCAGCTTGACCCTCGCCTCGCCGATGCGGCCTTCCTCGGCGTCGTAGCGCGCCAGGAAGTACAGCGTGTCGATCTGCCCCGGTTTCAATTGGTGGGCTTTCTCGAAATAGGGCCGGGCCGCCTCCTTGTCGTTCAGCAGCCGGTACTGGGTCTGGCCCATGTTGTCCAGCGTGATGGCGTCCTCGTCGTCATACTCCAGCGCTTCCCGGTTGTAGGCGAGGGCCTTTTCGGCGTTGCCCTGCTCGACGTAGAGGAAGCCCAGCGCCTGGTAGGTGAGGCTGCTCACCTGCTTGCGGTGGGACGCCTCCAGCACGCTGATGGCCTTCTCCAGGTCGCCCAGCTTCCATACCGAGATGGCGTAGTTCATGAACAGCTGCTGGCGCCGCTCCTCCGTCAGGTCCTCGGCCTTCTGGGCCTTGACCAGCATCTCGCGCACCCGCTCGTACGAGCCTTCCTCGCCGGAGCGCAGCAGCATCACGCTGAAGGGGAGGATGTACGCGGCCAGCACGACGCCGTCCCGGTACAGTTCCTCATACAGCGCCCGCGCCTCTTCCTTTTTGCCCTGCTGGTGCTTGAGGAGGGCGGTCCTGACCCTGAGCCTGTCCTTTATCGTCATCTTGCGCCTTTTCAGCCTTTCCTGTCAGCCGCCTGACGCGGCGCTCCAAATCGTTATACCCGTCGGCGTCGAACGCCGGCGTCCCCAAACGCTCAGAACAATATATCATGCCCTGCCTCGCGATATCAAGCGCGCGCCGGGGCATGGCGAACCTGTGCTCGTACAGCTTGGCGAGGGAGATGTACACCCGCGCGCTTGCGTGCGCGCTTTTTCGCAGCGCCTCGAGCGTCTCGGCCGCTTCCTCATAGCGGCGGCCGCGGCGGTACATCTCTGCCAGGCGCAGCCGCGCGCTGCCCAGCAGGCGCCTGTCCTCGCACGCGCGGTAGCAGGCCTCCGCGCGCTCCAGGTGCCCCCGCTTCTCCAGCGCCCTGCCGATGCTGAACACGTC
>DATHTQ010000241.1:0-1895 GCA_035463055.1 Candidatus Limnocylindria bacterium | reverse complement strand
CTCATCGAGGTCGGCACAGCCGACAAGGCCTGCTGGGGGTGCGACACCTGGACGGGCGAGGAGAGCCACGGCGCCCTCCTCGCGTTCCGCTCCGTCCTGGCAAATGTGCTGGCGGACAAGGTGGACGCCGGGTACTTCTCCCTCCCCGACGCTTTCGAGGTCGCCGGCAACATCATGTCCGCCAACGCCGCGGCGCTGTACCGCGCCGGAAGCCAGGCCCCCGGCCGGCGGGAACCGCAGCAAGGCTTCCCGGTATCCGGGACGGCAAGCAATCCCTGAGCCGGACATCCCGAAATTGCCGGGAACGACCTTCCCATGTTGAAAAACCCGCGCGCCCGCTGTATAATCCGCGCATCACCGCACGGATACATGTCCAGGATATATAACGCCTTATATATGCTATGCGCTGCATGGATACCAACGGCAAATAGGAGGGGTCTGTATGGCAAGAAGGTCGCTGCCCGCGCTCCTGGCGGTTCTGCTGCTCCTCGCGCTCGCGGGGGGCGCGTCCGCCGAACTGAAGAAGGGAAAGGTGTCCGGCGGCGTCTTCAAGAGCCCGGACGGCATCACCTTCCGGGTGCCCTCCGGCTTCCGCCTGGCGCGCCAGGGCTACGGGAAGCGGGACTTCTTCCGCATCGTCTTCGGCGGCCCCTCGGATTCGCGCGGCTTCGGCCCCGCCATCGTCATCGACGTGATGCCGCAGCCGGGCAACATCTCGGAATACACGGCCCAGCAGGTGGCCAGGGACCTGGGCGAGTTCCCGGTGGCCGACGTGGACAAGTACGTCGACATGTCCGTCCTGTCGGACAAGGTGACCGGCGAGGGGGACGCGGCCGTGCGGGAGAACCTGGTGGTCTTCCGGCTGGACCGCTTCTCCGAGGCGCGCGTGGCGTTCAGCTACACCTATTCCTTCAGCACCCAGAACCACCTCGTGCGCGCCTCCTACATGTGCTTCGGGGCGCAGCGCACGCTGACGGACGACATCCCGAAGTTCCGCACCCTCCACGACACCCTCGTCGTGCCCTGAAAGGAGCGCAGGCAACATGAGAAACCATCACAGGCGCATCGCCCTGGCGCTCCTGGCGCTCACGCTGTGCTCCCTGCCCTTCGCGCAGGGGCTCGCATGGAAGGTCTCGGGCCCGGGCACGGTGGTCCGCGGGACGTTCAGCGACGCCGGGGTCACGTTCAAGGCGCCGGACGGGTTCGTGCTGCAGGGCATCACGCGCGGCGCGGCGGCGGACGAGATCGTCATGGAAGGCCCCAAGGACATCAACGGCTTCATCCCCGCCATCCACGTGCAGCTTTTGAAGGAGCCCATCGTTTTGGACAGCCGCGGCGCCGGCGCGGACCTGGATTTCGTGGCATCCGCCCTGGGAGGCACGAACTCCCTGTGCCTCGTGGACGAGCGGACCGAGGTCAACGGGACGGACGCCATCCGGCGCATCATCTTCTACAACCTCAGCGACAAGCGCATGGGCGTCCTCTGCCGCTACCTGTACAACCTGGACGGGGTCGGGGTGATGGCGGACTACCGCGCGCGCACCGCCACCCGTTCCCTCCCCGACGACCTCGCCGCGATGCCCGCCCTCGTTGGGAGCCTGCGGTTCGAGTAGGCGGAACAGCAATAACAAGCAGGAAGCGCGGGGCGCCACGCCGGGCCCCGCGCTTTTCCGTGCCGCCGCATCACCCCAGCCGGGCCGCGCGGACGCCTGCATTCTTTCCGGGAATCAGCCGCGCGCCGAGCCCCTTTCCGTTCGTACACCGCCGAGCCGCCCGGGCTGATGCCGTCCACCCTTGAGCTGTTCAATGATATTTTATGAAGCTGCATATAACACTAAGGACGCGTCCCTGCGTTTTGTCCCCGCGTTTGCCCGCGCGCAGGTCTCCAGCCTCCC
>DATHTQ010000240.1:0-3981 GCA_035463055.1 Candidatus Limnocylindria bacterium | reverse complement strand
GCGACGGTCCCCCCGCCCATGCTGTGCCCGCCCAGGAACCACGGCGCGGCCCCGAGGGCGGGCCCTAGCCCGGCGTCGACGGCGTCCAGGAGGGCCCATACATCCCGCGCGCGGTTTGCCTGGCTGTGGTCGTATTCCGGGTCCCGCGCGCTGTAGCCGAACCCGGGCAAATCCACGGACACGACCAGCAGGCCCTGCGCCGCCAGCGCCGGTGCCGCCTCCTCGAACGAGAAGGTGGAGCCGCCCAGCCCGTGCACCAGCAGCAGCTTGCCCGAGGCCGCGCCCTGCGGTGCGTAGGTCCTGAAGTGGAACGGCGTGCCGCGGACGACCTGCGTGGCGCTGTTGTTGAACGGGCCTGGGGCGGCCAGGGCGGGAGGCGCGGACAGGGGGACCAGGTACGGCGCGCCCATCAGCAGCGCCAGTACCGCCGCCAGGGCGATGGCTGCCGTCCTCCACACTTTTCCGGGATTCCTTTCCATGCGGCACCTCCGGCGGGCTTCGTCCCGCTACAGTGTAAACCAACCGGGCGGCGGCGAAACGGAAAGCCCCGCGGGGCTTGTGGCGCGGGGCAAAACGGGGTAGAGTACACAGGGTTCATCAAGCCCCGGCAATGCCCGGGGAGGCACGGAAAGGAACGCACATGACGGACTACAGGCCCGCGATAGAGAATTATCTCTCCCGGCTCCGCGACACCCTGTCCCGGCTGGACAGGGACGCCATCAACCAGGCCATCAACCTGCTCGTCCGGTCCCTGGAGGACGGGACGACCGTCTATATCTTCGGCAACGGGGGCAGCGCGGCGACCGCCTCCCATTTCCAGAACGACTTCAACAAGGGGATCTCCGAGTTCACGCAGAAGAAGTTCCGCTTCCAGTGCCTCAACGACAACGTCGCCACCGTCATGGCCATCGCCAACGACATCTCCTACGACGAGGTCTTCCGGTTCCAGCTGCAGGGGCGGCTTCGGCCCGGCGACCTGGTCATGGCGATCTCCGGCAGCGGCAACAGCAAGAACGTGCTGCTCGCGGCGGAGTACGCGCGGGCGCAGGGGAACACCGTCATCGGCCTGACCGGGTACGAGGGCGGGAAGCTGCGCGCGCTGTGCGACGTGTGCCTGCACGCCCCGGCCGCCAGTATGCAGATCACTGAGGACGTCCACATGGTGTATGACCACCTGATGATGGCGGTGCTGTACGAGGCGCTGGCCGGGCGCAGGCACGTGAAGGAGTAAGACGGCGGCAAGGCGCGCCTGCATACACGCCTTCATGAAAAATCCCGCGGCTGTCCCCGGTAGGAATCGCCTCCGGACGGCCGCGGGATTTTATTTGTTCGGCTTAACTGCCTGACTGTTCGTCGAACAGCGCGAGCATCTCCTGTTGCGACACGGTGCCCGTCGTCCCGATCTTGCGGACGGTGACCCCGGAGGCGAGATTACCCACGAACGCTGCCTCCATGGGCGACGCGCCCGCGCAGGTGGCGAGGGCGATGCCCGCCATCGCCGCGTCCCCGGCGCCGCAGATGTCGATGGGCCCGGTCTGGCGCACCGCGGGGACGACGGCCTTGCGGCCTTCCTCCTCGCAGGCGATGCCATGTTCGCCGCAGGTGACGAACGCGGCCCTTCCGGTCAGGCCGCGCAGCGCGTCCATGCAGGCGAACACGCCCTCCGGGAACGCGCCGCCGGGTTCCATCCCGGTGGCCAGCGCCGCCTCGCGCTGGTTGCACTTGACGGTCACGTCCCGGAAAAGCCCGATGTGTGCGCGCGAATCCGCGAACACCCGGACCTCGGGGTTCTCCCGCGCGAAACGGGCAACTTCCTCCCGCATCGCCGCGGTGACGACCCCTGTGTCCTCCTCCCACACCTGGTCCAGCACGACCAGGGCGTCCACGGTCCCTTTCAGCGAGCGCAGGCCGCGTGCGAGCGCGCGCTGGAGGGCGTCCGGCGTCGCCGTCCTGTTCCGGACGTCGATGCGGTTCCCTTCCTCCTCCGGCCCGCTGCCGCCGGTGAACATGGGCTTGACGTAGGCGGGGGTCATCCGCCGCGCGCTCCGTGTGACCAGGCGCGTGTCCACGCCGCGCTCCTTCAGGCCGCGCAGCAGTTCCCAGCCCTCCCCGTCCTTCCCCACGAAGCTGACCGAGGACACCTTGCCCGCGCCCAGCGCGGCGAGGTTGCCGATGACGGTCCCGGCGGCGCCGGGGCTGGAACGCATGCCCACCACCTGCCAGGCGGTGAGCCCGGTCTCCAGCGAGGGCTCGTCCAGGCGCCGGTCCACCGTGAGCCATTTGTCGAGGAACAGGTCCCCCAGGACGGCGACGCGCGCGCCCCCGAACCCGGAGATGATTTCAAGGAGCCGCTTCCGGTCCATCTATTTGCCGCCCAGCAGCGCGTGGGTGAGCGCCGCGACGGTGTCGCGGTGCACGCCCTGCACGTATACGCTCTCCCCGCCGTCGGCGACCGTGCGGGCGAGGATGGTCTTCCAGGGGCGGAAATAGTAGCGGGGGTCGGTCTTGGGCGGCTCGGCGTGCACGTCCTCGCCCTCCAGCGGCAGCAGGTCGAACACCGCGGTCGTGAACCGCCGGATGCTCCTGCCCTCCCGGCGGGCGACGTTGCGGGCCATCGAAAGCGCCTTCAAGTACACCTCGGGCCCGATGACCGCGGAGCCGAAATTGAGGAACACGCCGCCCTCGAGGTTCTCGACGGTCTTCGCGTAGATGAGGAAGTCGCGGTAGGACGCCTCGCCCGCGGCGGCGCCGTCCATGTTCGGCTGCTCGTGCACGATGTCGCAGCCGATGCCCACATGGACGGTCACGGGCACCTGCAGCCGGTAGCCGGCCGCCAGCAGGCTTTGGTCCCGGTGCGGGAGGCCGTTCTCCCAGATATACTTGCCCACCGCTTCCCCGAAGCCCAGCCCTTCCTTGACCCCCAGGGCCACCGCGTCGTTGATGCGCGCATCCTCCTCCCACAGGCCGAACTGCCCCTCGCTCACGTAGCGCGCCACGCTCTCGCAGGTCGCGCCGATGAGGGCGAACTCGAAGTCGTGGATGGCGCCAGCGCCGTTGAGCGCGAAGTGGGTGACGAGCCCTTCCTCCATCAGCCGGATGAGGCAGGGGGCGGCGCCCGCGCGGATGACGTGCGCGCCCATCATCATGAGCACGGCGCTGCCGCGCCCGCGCGCCCCGCGGATGCGCTGCGCCAGCATGTCAATGGAGGGGTGCCCCCAGGCGGGGACGGCCTGCGGGTCCATCATCGCCGACAGGTCCAGGTCGTGCTTCCGCTGCGACAGCGGCAGCAGTTCCAGCCTGCCCCGGTCAAACATGGGGAACGGCATGCTCCCTCCTTATCCGAAAAGGTACTGCTCGATGTCCCGCAGGTTTCGGTAGTCGGGCACGATGGCGTCCGCGCCCGCGCGGATGAGGCGCTCACGCTTCCAGGCGTCCACGCCATGGCGCTCGGACTCGTTGGACGCGACGCCCACGGCGACGCCGCCGGCGCCCCGCACGTTCTCGATTTCCACGTACCCGTCGCCGAACCCCAGCAGGGAGGCGCCGGGAATCCCGTTATCGCGCAGGATGCCCTCGATGACCATCTTCTTGGAGAACGTCCTGTAGTCCCGCTGCGCGCCGTACACCCGGCCCCCGAAGAAGCCGTCCAGTTTCAGCAGGGCGACCTCCTCGCGGACGTAGTGCTCGTCGGTGCCGCTGGCGAGGTACAGCGTGACGCCCCGCCCCGCAAGCATCTCCAGCAGTTCGAGGGAGCCGGGCACCGTCATCCCCTCCGGGTCGGCCCTGCCCCCGCGCAGGGAAGCGAGCCGGCTGTCGATGTGGACGAGGAGCCGGCGGTGATACTCGTCCTTATAGTCCTGCGGGTCCAGCGGCCGGCCGCCGCGTTTCTTGACCTCTTCGGCCAGCGCGATGCACTGGTAGATGGTCTGCTTGCCGGTGTGGAGGAAGACCAGCTCGCGCGTCAGCGACCGCAGGTCCTCT
>DATHTQ010000239.1:0-7516 GCA_035463055.1 Candidatus Limnocylindria bacterium | reverse complement strand
TGTCCAACGTGACCGTCGATAAGCTGCGGAGCATCGTGCGGGACGCGTCTATCCCCCCCGCCATTAATGAGATGGAGATTCACCCCACATTCCAGCAGGAAAGCCTGTTCCGCTTCAGTGTGGAGAACGGCGTGCTGCCCGTCGCCTACAGCCCCCTGGGTTCGCCCGCGCGGCCGGAGCGCAACAGGATGCCGGGCGACGCGGTGGACACCCAGGAGCCGGCTGTCCTGGAAATCGCCCGTGCGCGTGGAACCAGCCCCGCCGCCGTGTGCATCAAGTGGGCGGTCACGCGGGGCCAGGTGCCGGTCCCGTTCTCCATCCGCCCCACCAACATGCTGGAGAACCTGCAGGCCGCTGCGGGGGAGCCGCTGAGCGCTGCGGAGATGGACGCCATGAAGGCCGCGGAGCGCGGCAGCCGGCTCGCGCGCGGGCAGGGGTACCTGTGGCCCGGGGCGGAGTCGTACCACGAACTATGGGACGGCGAAACATAAACAAAAACCGCGGAAATGTGGTACAATGACGCAAACGGGCGAAACGCTCCCAGAAATGACGGGAAGTGTCCCCATCAGCAGAAGGGATTTGAAGGAAAGGGGGAATGCCGGGGCGAACGACACGGCCTGACACTGAACACAAATATGTAGGAATAGAAAGGAAGCCAACGTATGAAACGGATCACGAGCCTCCTGGCCGCCCTGCTTCTCGTCCTGTCGGCGACGACCGCCTTCGCGCAGCAGGCGCCCATCAAGATCGGCCTGACCACGGTCATCACGGGTGACCGGTCCCTGGAGGGCGAGTACGGCAGGAACGCCGCAGCCATCGCCGTGGAAGAGATCAACGCCGCCGGGGGTATCCTCGGCAGGCCGATTGAAGTCGTCATCGAGGACTCGCTGGGCACCGACGTGGGCGCGGTCAACGCGTACCGCAAGCTTGCGTCCGACCCCGACATCGTAGCCATCATCGGCTCCAACAGCTCCAACGACAACATCGCCATCTCCAACTCCGTCCTGGAAGCCAAAATCCTGACCACCGCGCAGGGCAGCAGCCCGACGCTGACGGAGCTGGTCAACACCCAGAACCCCTGGATGTTCCAGCTGCGCACCAGCGACCGCACCCTGTTCGCGGCGCTGACCAAGTTCGCGGTGGAGGAGAAGGGCATCAAGTCCTTCGCGGTGCTGCACGAGACGGAGACCGCGTCCTCCAACCAGGCGGAGCTGTTCATCGCCGCGCTGGCGACCTACGGCATCACGCCGGTGGTCAAGGTCCCCTTCACGACCGGTACAAAGGACTTCAGCTCCCACCTCGCCCAGATCCAGAACAGCGGCGCGGAGGGCATCGTCGTGGCCGGGTTCCACACCGAAGCCGCCATCATCATGCAGCAGATGCGCGCCCTGGGCATGGAGCAGCCGGTGTTCGGCTCCAACGCCTTCGGCGACCCGGTGACCATCTCGCTGGCCGGCGATGCGATGAACGGCGTGTACAGCGCCACCTCGTGGGTGCCCACTACGCCGACCGAGAAGGGCGCGGCGTTCGCGAAGAAGTACCTTGAACGCCACAACACGCCGGCGGCGTCTTCCGCCGCGCAGGTGTACGACCACATCTACGTCATCACCGAGGCCATCACCCGCGCCGGCACGACCGACCGCGAGGCGGTGCGCGACGCGATGAACACGATTTCCGACTACCAGGGCGCCATCACCATCTATGACTGCCGGACCAACGGCGACTGCGGCCGCGGCGGCCTGCTGGTCGAGGTGGTGGACGAGGTTCCCACCATCGTCCAGGCGCTGTACTCCGAGAAAGTCATCAACTGACCCACTGGCTTATGCCCGGGGCCGCGGGGCGGCCCCGGGCCCTTGTATCCGGAGGCAATGTATGAACCTGCAGCTGCTGATGTCCGGGCTTTCGATGGGCATCATCTACGGGCTGATATCCATGGGCATGGTGCTGATCTTCCGCTCGGTCGGCGTCATGAACTTCGCGCAGGGCGAGTTCCTGATGGCGGGCGGCTATTTCTGCTATTTCTTCAACCGCCAGCTGGGCCTGCCCATTGGGATCGCCATACCGCTGGCATCGGTGCTGATGGGGCTTTTGGGCGTGCTGTTCATGCGCACGTCGTACTGGCCGCTGCGCCGCGCGCAGACACGGGCCATCATCGTCAGCGCCATGGGCGCGTCCATAGCCCTCAAGGAAGGCGCGCGCCTGATATGGGGCTCCATCCCGCTGACGGTGGACAAAGTCATCCCCGGCACGCTGCGCCTGGGCAGGGCGGCCACCCAGTGGCAGAATGTCGCCATCATCGCCATCGCTGCGCTGATGATGGTGCTGGTATACGTGCTGCTGGAGAAGACGTTCATCGGGCACATCATGCAGGCGACCGCGCAGGACCAGTACATGGCGTCGCTGACGGGCATCCCTGTCATCCTCTCCATCGGCCTCACGTTCGCGCTCAGCGCGATCATCACCGGCATCGGCGGGGCGCTGCTGGCGCCGCTGTTCTTCCTCAACAACACGATGGGGATGACGTCCGGCGCCAAGGCGTTTGCGGCCATCGTCATCGGCGGGTTCGGGAACGTGCCGGGCGCCATCATCGGCGGGCTCATCGTCGGGCTGGTTGAGTCCTTCGGAGGGGCTTACATCTCGACGACGTACCAGCTCGTCATCATCTACGTCATCCTCGTCATCATGCTGATGTTCCGGCCGCAGGGCCTGTTCGGCGAACGCATCCAGGAGAAGGCGTAGCGTATGAAGATTGCACGAGGCTCCGCTGTCCGTTTCCTGGCCGTGCTTGTCGCCCTTTCCGCGTATGCTCTGCTCCCCTTCGGGCTATCCAGCTATATGCAGCGTGTGTTCAACGTGATGATGATCACGTTCCTGTGCGTGCTGAGCGTGTACGTCCTGCTGGGCATGTGCGGGCAAAACTCGTTCGCCCAGGCGGGCCTGTGGGGCGTGGGCGCCTACATGACGGCCAACTTCACCATGAAGCTGGGCATCGGCTCGCTTCCCGCGCTGCTGCTGAGCGTCCTGGGCACCGCGCTGCTCGCGTTCGTGCTTGGGTTCTCGTTCTTCCGGCTGCGCAGGTACTATTTCACGTTCGCGTCCGTCGGCCTGATGACCATCCTCAACGGCCTGTTCATGAACTGGGAGCCGGTGACCGGCGGCGCGATGGGGTACAGGGACATCGCGACGTTCTCGCTGCTGGGCTTCAGGGCGAACACGGAGATAGCGAAATTCTACGTGATCCTGCTGGTCTGCGTGGCGGCGGGCGCGCTGATGAACGTCCTTTCGAAGTCCGCCCTCGGGCGGTCCTTCATGGCCATCCGGGACGACGAGATGGCCGCTAACTCCATGGGCGTCAACAGCCTGCTGACCAAGAGCGTCGCCTTCGCCATATCGGGCGCGCTTTGCGGCGCGGCCGGGTCCCTGTACGCGTTCGTCGCGGGGTACCTGAGCTACCAGAGCTTCACGTTCCAACAGTCCACGATGTACCTCATCATGGTCATGCTGGGCGGCACCTATTCATGGACGGGGTCCATCATCGGCACCATGATCATATCGCTGCTGCAGGAGTTCGTCCGGCCGCTGCAGAACTTCATGCTGCTGATATACGGCGTGGGCATCATGCTGATGATGGTGTTCCAGCCGGAAGGCCTGCTGGGGGGAGGGAAGGCGCTGTATGACCTCATCGCGAAACGACGGAAAGCCCGTCCTGTCGCTGAATAAGGTATCCAAGAGCTTCGGCGGCGTGGTGGCCGCAAAGAACATCGACCTGGACTTTTTCGGCGGGGAGATTTTGGGCCTCATCGGCCCCAACGGCGCCGGCAAGACCACGCTGGTCAACCTCATCACCGGCATCTACGCGGTGGACAGCGGCGCCATTACGTTCAAGGGTAGGGACGTCACGCGGAAACCGACCTACCAGCGCGCCCGCATGGGCATCGCGCGCACGTTCCAGCACCCGCGGCTGCTGGCGCGCTGCTCGCTGTACGACAACATCATGCTGGGCGCCGACCTGGCCCGCAAAGCCGGGCGCGAGACCACGCGCGACGTGCGCGCGGAGATGGCGGACCTGCTTTCCCTTTGCGGCATGGCGGACGCAAGGCTGGACGGCATGATATCGCAGCTGCCGTACGGGCAGCAGAAGCTGCTGGAAATCATCCGCGCCATCCTCAGCGAGCCGGACGTCCTGCTGCTGGACGAGCCCGCCGCGGGCCTCAACAGCAGCGAGACCGGGTACATCGTCAGCCTGATGGACGTAGCGGTGAAGCAGGGCATCGCGGTGCTGCTCATCGAGCACTCGATGGACCTGGTGATGTCCGTATGCGACCGGCTGACGGTGCTCAACTTTGGGCACCAGATCGCAAACGGAACCCCCGCGGAGATCCGCGAGAACCAGGCCGTCATCACCGCCTACCTGGGGAGCGCGAAGCTATGATGCAGATAGAATCCCTCAAGGCCGTATACGGGCACATCGAGGCGCTGCACGGCGTGAGCCTGCACGTGGACGACGGCGAGATCGTGGCGCTCATCGGCAGCAACGGCGCGGGCAAGACGACGCTGCTCAACGCCATGTGCGGCCACGTGCAGAAGACCGCGGGGAGCGTAAGGCTGGACGGCCGGGACATCACCGGCATGAAGCCCCACGCCATCGCCCGCATGGGACTGACCCTGGTGCCGGAGGGCCGGCACGTGTTCCCGGGCCTGAGCGTCGAGGAGAACCTCAGCGTCGGCACCGTCGCGTGGGCAGGTATGCGCATCATGGAGGGGAACCTGCAGGCGGACTTCGACGCGGTGTACGCCCTGTTTCCCAAGCTGAAGGAGCGCCGCCGCCAATTGGCGTGGAGCCTCAGCGGCGGCGAGCAGCAGATGCTGGCCATCGGCCGCGCGCTGATGGGGCATCCCAAGCTGCTGCTGCTGGACGAGCCTTCGATGGGGCTGGCGCCCATCATCATCAGCGAGCTGTTCGGCAAGATCCTGGACATCAACCGTGCGGGGACCACCGTGCTGCTGGTGGAGCAGAACGCCACCCTCGCGCTGCAGGTATCCTCGCGCGCCTACATCATCGAGCGCGGCCGGATTCTGCTGGAGGGGAAATCCGCGGACCTTGCCACCGACGAGCGCGTCAAGGAGGCATACCTCGGCCGCAGGCACAGCCTGGCCGCCAGAGCCCGGAACGGCGGGAACGCATCGGAAACGCCCGCCAGTTGAGCTGCCAGGCATAGACTGCCAACACAACCAACCACAATACATCAGGAGGGAAACACATGAGGATCGCCATCGGGGGAGACCACTGCGGCGTGGAGCTCAAGGCCATGCTGATCGACTATCTGCGCAGTCAGGGACACGAGGTGACCGACCACGGCGCATACGACCATACGCCCATCGACTTCCCGGACATGGCGGTGAAGGTCTGCGCGTCCATCCTGAACGGCGAGGCGGACCGCGCCATCATGAGCTGCGGCAGCGGCATCGGCGCCGCCATCGCCTGCAACAAGATTCCCGGCATCCGCGCATCCGTGGTGCACGATTGGTACTCCGCCCACCAGTCCGTGGAGCACGACGACGTGCAGGTCATGTGCATGGGGCAGTGGATCGTGGGGGAGAAGCTCGCCTACGACCTCGTGGACTGTTTCCTGAAGTCAGAGTTCTCCACGGACGAGTCTTTCCGGCGCAAGGTCCGAAAACTGGAAGTCATGGACGGGAAGCTCAAGGGCTGAGCCAGGGCAGATATCAGGCAAACCTCCGCCAAATGCAGGCGGAGGTTCTTGCTGTTGCTGCGCGCCTCGCGTGCTATACTGTCTTGGGGAGCGTCACGGTGAAGCGGCTGCCCTCGCCGTGGCGGCTTTCGGCGGTCACGGTGCCCCCGTGCGCAGTCACGATGGACTTGACGATGGCGAGGCCGATGCCCGCGCCGCCCGTCCCGCGGTTGCGCGACTTGTCCGCCCGGAAGAACCGCTCGAAGATGAAGGGCAGCTCGCCCTCCGGGATGCCGGACCCGCTGTCCTCCACCGCGACGGTGGCATAGTGGCCGGAATCGCCCACGGTGACGGCGATGCGGCCGCCTGGCGGCGTGTACTTCACGGCGTTGGAGAGCAGGTTGGTAACGACACCCGCCAGCATGTCCCGGTCCGCCTGGACGACGGCCGGTTCGCCCCGGACGGATACCTCCAGCTTCCGGTTCGCGAACTCCGCCTCGAAGTTGACGCAAACGCCGCGGATGAGCGCGAGCAGGTCCACCGTGGTCCTGTTCAGTCGGAGGTCCGCGCTTTCGGCGCGCTCCAGGCGCTCCAGGTCCGCCACCAGCTTGCCAAGGCGGATGATTTCCTCGTGGCAGCCCCTCAGGCGCTCCGGCGTCGGCTCCCACACGCCTTCCAGCATCGCCTCCAGGTGGGAGCCAAGGGTGGCCAGGGGCGTGCGCAGCTCGTGCGCGACGTCCGCCGTGAGCTGCTTCCTCAGGGCTTCCTGCCTGGAAAGCGTCTCCGCGAGGTGGCGGAAGGCGGACGCGAGGTCGTCCAGTTCCCGCGTGCCGGTATTGCCCTCGATGCGGGCGCTATAGTCCCCCGCCGCGATGCCGTTGGCGACGTGCGCTGCCTCGGTGATGGGGCGCGCGATGCGCCGCGCGAGCACGCCGCCGACAGCCAGCGAAAGGACAACGGCGACGGCGCCGATGGCCAGCAGGAGGACGTTCAGGGCGTTGAGGAACAGGACGTCGCCTTCGCTCAGGAAGAAAGGCCCGTAGAAGCGGACGGTCACGCTCCCGACCTCGGTGTTGCCCTGCCGCAGGGCGATGTCCCGCGTCAAGAAGCTTCCGTCCGCGCCATATTCCCGCATGCGGCGCGCGATATCGTCCATGACCTGGCGGCAGCGGGCCATGTCGTGGTCCTCCGCGTCCCATACGGTCATGCCCGCGGTGTCATGAACCCGGATGATGAAACCGTCGTAGAGCGCCTGCATGCCCAGCGCGTAGACCGCGTCGTGGCTCCACTCTCCTGTAGCCGGGTCGAAATGCAGCTCGAGGTTGCGGGCGACGGCTTCCATCCGCGCTTCCAGCTGCGCCGCCGCGTACGCCTCGTAGCGGCTGCGGATGAGCGCGTTGGACGCGACGCTGACGACGGCCACCGTCAGCAGCACGGCCAGCGCGATGGCAAGGGAAATCCGGGTCCGCAGCGTCCGCACCGGCTCAGCCTCCAAACTTGTAGCCGAGCCCGTGCACGGTCAGCACATAGGCTGGGTTCCTCGTGTCGTCCTCGATTTTCTGGCGCAGGTTCTTGACGTGGTTGTCCACCGCGCGCTCGTACCCGTCAAACCCGCTGACCAGGGCGATCTCGATGAGCTCCGCCCGCGTGAACACCTTGCCGGGATACCGCACGAACGCGGTGAGCATGCGCATCTCGCTGGGGGTGAGCGCCGCATCCCGGCCCTGCTTGAGGGCTAGGCCGTGCTCGAAGTCCACGACGAGGTCGCCGTCGCGGAACGACATCTTCCGGGCAGGGGGCACGAGGCCGTCCTTCGAGCGCCG
>DATHTQ010000238.1:0-5107 GCA_035463055.1 Candidatus Limnocylindria bacterium | reverse complement strand
CCGATATTTCGCACCTTTTCCAGGGGGTGACTTCTAGGCATAAACGATGGGTCTCCTTTCGAAATGCGCTTGTCTTAAAGGGTTTGGGCTTACCAGCGGTAGTGCGCGAAGGCTTTGTTGGCTTCCGCCATGCGGTGCATTTCTTCCTTGCGCTTCACCGCGTTGCCGGTGTTGTTGGCCGCGTCCATCAGTTCGGCAGCCAGCCGGTCCGCCATGGTGCGCTCGCCGCGGTTGCGGCTGAACTCGACCAGCCAGCGCAGCGCCAGGGTCTGGCGGCGCTCGGGCCTGATCTCGATGGGCACCTGGTAGGTGGCGCCGCCGACGCGGCGGGCCTTGACTTCCAGCTGCGGCAGGATGTTGTTGAGCGCGTCCTGGAACACGTCGCCCGGCTCACGGCCGGTCTTTTCCTTGACCAGGTTGAACGCGGTGTAGCAGACGTTCTGCGCGACGCCGCGCTTGCCGTCCTGCATGATCTGGTTGATGAGCTTGGTGACGGTCACCGTCCCGAACATCGGGTCGGGCAGCACCTCGCGCTTGGGGATAAAACCTCTGCGGGGCATGATTCCCTCCTACAGTGTGTATGCTTCGCCTGAACCCCAGGGCCTGCCCTCCCCCGGCCGCTATGGCGGGGGCGGAAGCCTCGGGTCGTTACTTCTTCGGCTTCTTCGCGCCGTACAGCGAGCGGCCCTGGGCGCGCTTGGCGACGCCGGCGGCGTCCAGCGTTCCCCGGATGATGTGGTAGCGCACGCCCGGCAGGTCGCGCACGCGGCCGCCCCTGATGAGCACCACGCTGTGCTCCTGCAGGTTGTGGCCGATGCCCGGGATGTAGCACGTACCTTCGATCTGGTTGGTCAGGCGGATCCTGGCGATCTTGCGAAGCGCCGAGTTGGGCTTCTTGGGGGTCGTCGTCTTGACGGACAGGCAGACCCCGCGCTTCTGCGGGTTACCCTGCAGGATGGGAGCATCGGACTTGTGGATGACCTTCTTGCGTCCCTTACGGATCAACTGATTGATCGTGGGCAATGGGAGCACCTCCTGATAATTGATCGGAGCCCGGTTTTACGGGTCTCCTCCTATAATATTCCCGCAACCCTTGGGAAATCATAGTCGTGGTTAGGGGCCCTTGAGCACGGCGGCCAGCGCGGCCGGGACCTGGATGGCGCAGAGCCTGCCAAGCTCCCGCATGGTGGGCACCCCCTCGACGGGGACGCCCGCTTCCGCGGCCTCCCGCAAGGCTTCGTCCCGCATCTCCTCAGGCGCGTCCCCGGCGAGGAACAGGGCCTGGACCCGGCCGGCCTGCAGCGCCTTGAGCGTCTGCCTGAAACCGACCGTGCGGCCGTGGGGATTGCGCAGTTTGTCCCGCAAGCGTGCCTCCATGACAGCGGCAAGTTGCCATAACTCAAGCAACCTTAGCATAATAGCGCACTTTGGCGACGTTGTCAAACATTTGCATGGCGGATTTGGGAGCCGGTTCCTCAAGCCCCGGAAGCGCCGGAACCCCTCGCCCGCGCGCGTTTGACCGTGCGGCGCGCATGGCATATAATCCGCGTACAAGGCACTCCGGAGGGCTTGGATGAACGGCGGGGAGCAGCGCGGCAACAGGACTCGTTTTTTTTTGGCGCTTGGAGCGCTTCTTGCCCTCGTACTGCTGGCCATGTACGCGCTGGGGGTGTTCGGCGGCGGGCCGCGAAGCCTCAGCGCCCGCAAGCTGCGCTGCGTCACCACCCAGCAGGTTACCCCGTTCGGCGACAGGGTCCTCTATTATGACGGCACGACCCTGTTCTGCCTCAACGCCAACGGCACCGAGCAGTGGAAATACACCCTGGGCCCCGGCGCCAGGTTCAGCGCGAGCGACCAGGTCGTCGCTGCGTGGGTCGGCGCGCACCTGCACATCCTGGACCGCAACGGCCGGGCCACCTACAACGACCGCCTGTCCGAGCCCATCCAGTTCGCCAAGCCCGGCAGGCAGTACGTCGCCGCGGTCGTGGGCGGCAACTTCAGCCCGACGCTCCTGATCAAGGACACCGGCGGCCTCGCGGTGGACTCGGAGACCGTGGCCTACGCCGACAAGATGCTGCTGGACCTCGGCTTCTTCGAGGGCGGCAACTACCTGTGGACCACCGCGCTGGACGTGTACGGCATCTCCCCGATGATCGTGATGAACATCTACCGCGTCGGCGCGATGAACACCGGCGAGGTCAGCCTGGGCGAGGACATCGCCTACAAAGTCCTCTATTCGGGCGACAAGCTGCACGTCATCGACACCCGTGAGGTCAACCTCTACGATTACCGCGGCACGCCGGACCCGTTCGCCCGGATGCTCGTGTACGGGTGGCAGCTCGAGGACAGCCTGACGGGGACCGGGGAGGCCACAATGCTGTTCGCGCCCGTCATGCAGGCCGAGCAGGAGCAGATGATGAACGAGCTGCGCGTCCTGACCAGCCGCGGCCGCGACAGCCGCTACACCCTGCCCGACAACTGCGTCGGCGCGGTACTCAGGGGAACCAGCATCTACGCGGTATCGGCGGACACCCTGTACCGGGCGGACCTCAACGCGCAGCGCTTCTCCGCGCAGAAGCTGCCCCTCTCCGAGCCCGTGACCGGGTTCATCGGCAAGCTGTCCGGCGGGTCCGTGCTGGTCAGCTCCGGCACGACGGTCTACCTGCTTTCGCTGCCTTAAGACAGGAGGACGCACCGTGAACATCGTCGACATCATCCTGGTCGCCGCCATCGGCATCAGCGTCATATACGGCTTCTACCACGGCTTCATCCAGTCCGTCGCCAGCCTGCTGGGCACGGGGGTCGCCATCCTGTCGGGGTTCCTGTTCGGGCCGCGCCTTGCGCAGGCGGTGTCCGGCAACGCGTCCATCACGGGCATCCTGTCCAACTTCTCCGACGCGTTCGTGCGCGTGGGGGACGCCGAGGTCGCCCTCTCCCCCGTCACCTCGGTCAGCGGGGGCATGCTGGACAACATCCTGAACATCATCTCGCTCCCCGCCCCCATCGAGGACGCGCTGAGGAACAACATCCTCACCCGCGCGTTCCAGGGGCAGGGCCTGGCCACCGTCAACGACTACGTGTCCAACACGCTGGTGCAGGCCGCCATCGGCGTGCTGAGCTTCCTCGCCTGCTGCGTGGCGGGCTTCCTCGTCTGGACGATCCTGGTGTCGCTGGTGCGCCACGTGTTCGAGTTCCCCATCCTGCGCCAGCTGGACTGGCTGGCCGGCGGCCTGTTCGGCTTCGCGCGCGGCGTGGTGCTCTGCTTCCTGCTGGTCCTGCTCATCCCGCTCATCCAGGTCGTCATCCCGGACAACGCCGTCGTCGCCTCGCTGGAGACCAGTTCCGTCGCGGGGCTGTTCCGCAGCGACGGGTTCTTCGCGCGCGTCATCGGGGGGCTGTAAGCGGGCTCACCTAACATAGCCGCCGTAACGTGCGAAGCCGCCTGCCCCATGCCGGGCAGGCGGCTTTTCGATGAGTTACCGGGCTCAGCCCTCCCAGCCCCCGTTGTCCTTCCGGAAGAACGGCTTGTCGCCTACGGCCTGCATGCGGCTGTCCAGCAGCGTGCGCTCCGTCTCGCTCAATGGGTTCGCGAGGCACTCGTCGGCGTGCTCCATCATGAAGCGCTGGCATTCCCAGTTGCCGGGCGGCACGAGGATGTCGACGCCGAGGTCCAGCGCGTACTTCATGCCTGCCAGGCGCAGGTCGGTCTCCTTCGCGTCAAACGGCTTGCACCAGGACTTGGGCCAGGGGGACTCCCCCTTCTCCGCGTCGTCCTCCCACGCCCGCTCGATGAGGGCCTTGAGGCCGATGAGGCCGAAGCCCCGCTCCTCTTTCGCCTTGCGCACGTCCTCGCCGATGCCCTGGCCCTTGTGCAGCATCCAGTTGAGCGGGTACATCACGGTGTCGAACGGGTAGCGCTCCAGGCATTCCATGGCCGCGCGCTCGCTGTGCGCGCTGAAGCCGATGTGGCGGATGACGCCCTCCTGGCGCATCTTCACGAGCAGCTCCATCACGCCGTCCGGGCCGAACGCCTGCTCCACGTCGTCCGGGGTCGTCATCGCGTGCAGTTGGTAGACGTCGAACCAGTCGGTGTGCAGGACCTTCAGCGAGTTGCGCAGCTCCTTCTCCGCAAGGGCCCGCGTGCGCTGCGCCGTCTTGCAGGCGAGGTACACGTCCTTGCGGTACGGCCGCAGGGACTTGCCCATGACGACTTCCGCGTCGCCGTAGCTTGGGGCCACGTCGAAGTAGTTGACGCCCGCGCTGACGGCCAGCGCGACGTAGGCGTCCGAGTCGGCCTGCGCCTCGTTCATGCTGACGATGGCGGCGTAGGCGACGGGCGACACGTTAAGGCCGGTCTTGCCCAGGGGAACTTTCTGCATGGCTGCCTCCCGGATTATTTCTCCGCGTTTCCTTCCCCTGTTGTATACCCGCCGGCGAGCATGTCAACGATGCGGTTGCTGCGCTTCATGAACGCGCGCAGCTCGTCCCCCTCCAGGGGGCGGTTGGAAAGGCGGGCCAGGTCGAACAGCTGCTCCACGATGAGCGCCTGGCGCTCGTCCTGCGGCCCCTGCGCCAGCGCGCGCACGACCGGGTTCTTGCGGTTGAGGACCAGGGTGTAACGGTCCGGGAAGGCGAACTTTTCGCCGTAGACGCGGCTCATGTCCTTGTAGCGGCGCACCTGCTCGTCCTCGACCAGCATCGCGGGGGTGTCCCGGTCGGCCAGCGCCTCCAGCTGCACGGTAAGGTCCGGCATCTTCAGGACGTCGCGCACCCGCTTTTCCAGGGATTCCCTGTCCAGCTCCCTGCCCTCGTCGCTCTCCTCGCGCAGGCCCTTGACGTCCGCGTCCACGCGCATGAACTGCAGCTCCGACGCGCCGGAATACTCCAGGAACGACATGAAGTTCATGTCGATGATGGCATCCATCACCGCGACGTCGATGCCCCTTTCCTCGAACGGGGCGACGCTGGCGGCCTGCCGGGCTGGATCTGTCGTGTAGTAGGCCTTCTTCTCCGCCTTGCCGCCATTGCGGGACTTGTACTCGTCGATGGTCAGGTAGTCGCCCCTGGTCGTCTTCAGCAGCAGCGAGTCCTTGACTGCGTCGTAGAA
>DATHTQ010000237.1:0-1628 GCA_035463055.1 Candidatus Limnocylindria bacterium | reverse complement strand
TCCCCCGCGCGAACTCCGGCGCGGCGCCGTGCTCGTAGAGGTTGACCAGCCAGTCCGCCTCGACGAGCGCCCGGTGGTCCGGGTCCGTGACGTCCCGGTCGGGGTGGTGGTGCGCGACGCGCCAGCAGACGCGCTCCACCTCGTCCTCCGGCCAGCCCGCCATCAGCGCGCGGGCCTGCTCCGGCCCCAGTTCCTCCTGGTACGGCCCCGCGGCGCTGCCGTATTTCTCCAGCGCGGGCGGGATGCCCACGTCGTGCACGACGGCCGCCGCGTCCAGCACGCGCAGCGCCGCCCCGTCCAGCCCCTCGGCCCCGCCGATGAGCAGCGCGAAGCCGCGCACCTTGAGCAGGTGCTGCGCCTGCCTGGGCGCGCCCGCGAAATACTCGATGGTCCTTACCAGCAGCTCATCCGTGCGCGTCATGCAGCCTCCGTCCGCCCCGGGGCGGGTTTTTTGCTGGGCCGAGGATAGCAAAGGGCGCTTTCACGCGCAAGGAGGGGCGGGGCTCCGCGCCGGACGTGGACCTGGCGGGCGCTGCCGGCCCCGGCGGACGACACGGGGAACCGGGCGGAGGACGCGCCGTGGCAGCCGGGTGCGGGACCGGCGGCGGGCTGCTGCGGGTCCCGCAAGGCGTATTTCATGCGGCCATTCCTAAAAATGCGGCGAAGTGTTGCAAAATGAGATTAACATTTGTATTATATATGTGACCTGTGTGAGTATACGGCTTGGCTTTGCCTTATTGTCTAAGACACAAAGCACGAAACGATATATGGACGAGGGGGGTGACGGACCGCCGGGATCGGCATGCATTGCTGTCGGGAACGACCTGCCGGGCAGGCCCGGGCCGGAAGCCCGGCGAAACACGACGTTGGTTGAAACAGCCGCAAGGGAGGTGAATGACAGGCATGATCGAACTGTATAGCCGGGTCCTGTTGAAAGACGGTTCCGTGGGCGACGTCATAGGGGTCTTTGACGCCCCCGCGCAGGAATACCTCGTGGACGTCTCGGGTACTCACCCTGACGCTCCCGCGCCGGACGGATGGCTTCGGACCGTGAAGCCCGAGAACATCGAGAAGGTCCTCCAGGAGCCCCAGCGCTGACGGATGCGCATCCCGGCCCCTATTCCGGAGTATATGGACAGCGAATATATCGACAGAGACCGCTTCGGCGGTCTTTTTCATGCGGTTTCCGCGCAGGGGTATGCAGGCATCCAAACCATGCCGCGTGTTTTTCTGGAGTTTTTCGGATGACGGGAGGGAAATTGCACGGCGGCGCCTGCGCCCGCAGGAATGCGGGCGGTCCGGCGCATCGCGGCGAACGTGACGAATCGTAACGAACGTCACGAATCGCAGAGAACGTGGCGAACGGCACGAATCGCAGCGAACGAAGCCAACGCTTTCGAACGCGGCGCATCGCGGCGAACGGCACGAATCGCAGCGAACGTGACGAATCGCGGCGAACGGCACGAATCGCGGCGAACGTGACGAATCGCGGCGAACGTCACGAATCGCGGCGAACGGCACGAATCGCAGCGAACGTCACGAATCGCGGCGATCGCGGCGAATGGAGCCGATATTGATATTGATACTGATATTGATACTGATATTGATACTGATATGGATATTGATAC
>DATHTQ010000236.1:0-2055 GCA_035463055.1 Candidatus Limnocylindria bacterium | reverse complement strand
AGTACTTCAAGCTGCGCAGCGTGTACCTGCACGCGGTGGACGGCGTGGACCTGAGCATCGGGCAGGGCAAAACCCTTGGGCTGGTCGGCGAGTCCGGCTGCGGCAAGAGTACGCTGGGCAGGACGCTGGTGCGGCTCATCGAGCCCACCGGCGGCGAAGTCTATTTCGAAGGCAGGAACATCCTCCAGCTGGACCGGCGCGGGATGGCGAAAGAGCGCCGCAAGATGCAGGTCATCTACCAGGACCCGTATTCGTCCCTCAACCCCCGCATGACCGTGCGCGACCTCATCGCCGAGCCCATCCTCGTCAACAAGCTCTGTGAAAACCGGCAGGACGCGTGGAGGAAGGTCGCGAAGCTGATGGACACCGTGGGCCTGGCCCAGCGGCTCTCCGGCGCCTACCCGCACGAGTTGGATGGCGGCAGGCGCCAGCGCATCGGCGTCGCCCGGGCGCTGTCGGTGGACCCCAAGTTCGTCGTCTGCGACGAGCCCGTGTCCGCGCTGGACGTGTCCATCCAGGCGCAGATCCTCAACCTGCTCATGGACCTGCAGGACAGCCTGGGCCTCACCTACCTGTTCATCACCCACGACCTCTCCGTCGTGCGGCACATCAGCGACGACGTCATGGTCATGTACCTGGGCAAATGCGTCGAGCGCGCCCCCTCCAGGGACCTGTTCCGCCATCCCGCGCACCCCTACACCCGGGCGCTGCTGTCCGCCATCCCCGTGCCCGACGTCGCCATGCGCGGGCGCAGGCCGGAAGTGGTGCACGGCGAGATCGCCAGCCCCATCGACCCGAAGCCCGGCTGCGGCTTCGCGCCCCGCTGCCCCCTTGCCATGGAAGCCTGCACCCGGGCGGACGTCCCGCTGACGGAAGTCTCCCCCGGGCATTTCGCCGCGTGCCTGCTGGCGCGCGCACCAGGTGCCGACGGAGCCCGGCAGGCCGCCGGGTCCGAAGCATAGAAGGAACGAAGGAGAAAACGCCATGAAGAAGCATGTCCTCCGGGCCCCGGCTTCCCTGTTCCTGGCCTTGGTCCTCCTCCTGTCGGGCATGGGGCTCGCCGCGGCCGCCCCGCAGGGCGACGTGCAGGTGGCGCTGGGCCCCGAGATGCCCAAGGCGCAGCCCAGCGCGCGTGACACCCTGACCATCCGCGCGCCGCAGCCCTTCACGAGCTTCGACCCGCACTTCTTCGCGGCGGCGGTCGACTTCATGATTGACCGCCAGATCTATGAGCCGCTGCTCTTCCGCGACGACCAGTCCGTCTTCCACCCCGAGCTGGCTTCCGGCGTCACGGTCAGCGCGGACGGCCTCACCTATACGTTCACGCTGCAGCCGGACGTCCGTTTCTCCGACGGCACCCCGCTCACACCGGAGGACGTCATCTTCTCCTTCGAGCGCGCCCGGACCTCGCCGCTGCTGGCGGCCTATGTGTCCGCCATCGAGTCGGTGACCAAGGTTGACGAGGGCAGCGTCGCGTTCCACCTGACCGCCCCGAGCGCGCCCTTCCTGAGCAACGCGTCCATGGTATGCATCGTCAGCAAGGCTTACACCGAGGCCGCCGGGGACGGTTTCGCCGACAACCCGATGGGCACCGGCCCCTACACGCTGGCGTCCCACGACAAGAACGTCAGCCTGACGCTCAAGGCCAACGAGCTCTACTGGCGCGGCCCGGCCTCCATCAAGACCGTGCAGTTCAAGGTCATCACCGACGAGTCGACCGCCTACCTGGCGTTCCTCTCGGGCGAGGTGGACGAGATCAGCGTGCCCACCGCCAACTGGGAGGACGTCAAGGCCTCCGGCAAATGGACGACCGAGGAGGTCGGCAGCCCGCACGTGTCCTACGTGCAGTACAACAACCAGCAGGCGCCCTTCGACAACGTGCTGGTGCGCCGCGCCATCAACTACGCCATCAACCGCGAGGACATGCTGCTCATCGCGGTGGACGGGCTGGCCACGCCGACCTCGCTGATGGTCAACCCGGACTACGTCTTCGGCGCGACCGACGACGCCACGCTGTACGACTACGACCCCGAAAAGGCCATCGAGCTGCTGAAG
>DATHTQ010000235.1:0-4407 GCA_035463055.1 Candidatus Limnocylindria bacterium | reverse complement strand
GGAGGACGAAGGCCGCGTCGTGGGCATGGCGGCGTACGACACGCGCGCGGATGGCAAGTGCTTCTTCCCACTGGCGCCGGAATACGGGCGCCTGCGGGGGGACATGATCGCCTGGGCGAAGGAGCGCCTGCGCGGCAGCGGACCGCTGCGCCTGTTCATCCGCGACGGGGACTTCGCGTTCCAGAAAGCCGCGCGGGACGCGGGCTTCACCCCGACCCAGGAGCGCGACGAGGACACCGTGATGCCCATCGATACGGACGCCATCCGCTATTCGCTCCCGGAGGGATTCCGCATCACCGACATGAAGGAGGACTACGACCTCTTCCGCTACGGCCAGGTGCTGTGGAAGGGCTTCAACCACGAAAAGAACGGCGAGGGCCCCTACAGCCCGACGCCGGAGGACGAGCGGCTGCGCCGGGGCGAGTTCGAGCGCCCGAACGTGGATTTGGGCCTGAAGATCGCGGTCGTGGCCCCGGGCGGCGACTTCGCGTCCTACTGCGGCATGTGGCACGACCCCGCGTCGCCCTACGCCCTCGTGGAGCCGGTCGCGACCGACCCCGCCTACCGCAGGCTGGGCCTGGGCCGCGCCGCGGTGCTGGAGGGCGTGCGCCGCTGCGGGGTGCGCGGCGCGAAGTGGGCGACGGTCGGCTCCAGCCAGCAATTCTATTACGACATCGGGTTCTCCCCGTGGCTTACCTCGACGTTCTGGGCGGAGAAGGCCGCGAAGCCTGAAGGCTGAGCCAACAGCGCATACCGGCGAAAAAGCCCGGAAGAAGCATCTTCCGGGCTTTCATCCTTGGTATTTGGTTACAGCCCCGTCACCCGGAAGACGAGCAGCTCGTCCGCGGACTCGTCGTCCCTGGCCTGGGCCACGGCGATGAACACGCCGCCGTCCGGCAGTGTCCCCATCGCGCAAGGCCACGGGTAGTCCGTGCCCAGCAGCTCGTCCAGGTCCTCCACCTGGCCAAGGAACTCGCCTTCCGGGCTGAACAGCTTGAGCGCGCGGTAGTTGCCGTCCAGCACGAGGATGCCGGCGGGCGTCTCCGCCATCGCGGTGACGGAGCCGAGCGCGTCGTCCTTCATCCAATCCGCCGCGCCGAAGGTGAGCAGCTCGTTCCCCTCCAGGTCGTACGCGGCCACGCGCTGCGCGTCGCCGCTGAGGGCGTCGTTTCCCGCCGCGTAGACCCTGTCCCGCGCGACGTACACGCAGCTCAGGTTGGAGAAGCGCCCCTGGCGCGCGGCGGGGTCGGAGAGGCCGGTGAGGATCCACGGCTCCTCGGTGAGGCTGCCGCCCTGCGCGGTGACGCGCTTGGTGTCCGCGTTGGCCCAGTAGCCGACGCCCCACTCCCCGTCCGGGTGCATGGCCAGGAAGCCGCCGACGGCGTTGTCGGCCACGACTTCCCCGTCCCTGACGGCCAGGATGTTCCAGAACCCCTGCGCCACGTAGAGCAGGCCGTCCTTCCCGGCGCTGAGCTGGTCGAACTCCTCCGGGAGGCGCATCCCGCCGTCCCTGGGGGCGAGGGTATCGCCGTTCACCTCGAACGCCTGCAGGGCATCCCCGGAAAGCGTGTACAGCGTGCCCCCCGCGACGGCCGCGTGCGCGGAGAACACGTCGTTCACGACGATGGGCTCCCCGCTGCGCAGCCACCGGGCGGTCAGTTCCAGGTCCCCCAGCGCCGCGGTCCCGCCCTGCGGCTCCAGGCGCCGGCCGTCCTCGGGCAGCGGCGGGTCTTGGCCCGGCGGGTCCAGGGCGGGCAGGGTGAACGTGATGGAGCCCAGGATGGCCGGCAGGTCCGCGGCGATGTTGTCCGCCTGGTCCGCCGTGACGTACAGCGTCACCTGGGACTCCGGGACGCGCGCCGCGTACCCGACGGCCCTGGTGCCCCAGCGCTCATACTCGGCCGTGACGAACGGGATGCCGCCGATGGCGGTTTCCCCGGCCTTCTCCAGCCCCGCCTTCTGCGCGTAGCCGTCCAGCTCGCGCACCTTGTCGCGGTACGAGCCGACGCCCTCCGTGGACGCCTGGATGGTGACGGAGCCGTCCGCCCAGCCGCCCGCGCCGGGCTTGTCGACCGTGACCGACGCGTACCCCCCGAACGTGCTGCGCCAGCCCTCGTTCTCCGCCCAGCCCTCGGGGAAAGTGGCCGTGAACAGGTCGGTTTCCACCACGGCCCCGCTGGGGACGGGCAGGTGCGGCGCGGGGGTGTCCGGCGCCTGGGTGGGCGGGGCGGGGGTCGCGGGCGGTTCCAGGGCGGGGACGCGGGTCGGCTCCGCGGTGGCGGCCGGCTCTCCTGCGTCCTTCCTTGCGTAGACCACCTTGATGTCCGGCGAGGTGTAGTCGAGCGTCAGCTCCTGCGACTGCGCGTCCCACGCGGGGCCGGAGAGGAACATGCTGCCCTGGAGGGTCAGGGCGCCGCCGCTCTCGGACCAGGACAGCGGCTCGCTGTACCCGGGGGCCAGCGCGGCCTCGCCCGTGCCGTCGGGGCGCAGGGTGATGTCGCCCCCTTCCACGAACAGCATCCGGATGTCGAACGTGTACCCGCCCATTTCGTAGCGCAGGGGCGTCCACACCCCGGCGTACCCGCCCGCCGGGCCTTCCGCCATATCCGGCGCGGGCGTGGCGGGCGCCTGTGTCACCTGCGGCGCCGCGCCCTGCGGGGCCGGGGGGTTCGTGCCCGCGCGGCGGAAGTAGATGGTCATCGTGCCGTCGCGCAGCGTGAGGTAGTCGCCCTCCATCAGGAGGTCGTTCCGCTCGCCCTCCACGTCCGTGCGCACGCCGCCCTCGACGGCCTCCCACGCGCCCGGGCCTTCCTGGCCCTGGATGCGGATGGTCATCGTCCCGCCCGCCAGCAGCGTGAAGGCCATGGCCTCGGCGGGGTTCATCCCAAAATACTCGGACCGGGGCACGCCGTCCCCCGCGTCGATGTACGCGGCCTCCCAGTCGCCCAGGTACGCGAGGCCGCGGGCGAATCCCATCAGGCCCCCGCCGGACGCCGGGGCCGCCGCGGCCACCCAGGACACACTGAGAATGCCCGCCAGCAGGATGCAGAAAAACCGCGCCGACCTTTTCATTTTTCGTTCCCTTTCAAGCAGTGCCGCGCATGGACTGGGAAGGTGTGCCCGTCCGGGCCTGTGATGCGGGTGCCGGGGCAACATGGGACGGGAAGGTTGGTTTTGGAAAAGGAACCTTGGTTTTCTCCGGCGAGCATAGCACCGGGGATTTTCGCTGTCAATCAAGGCCGAAGGCGGGCATGCGGGGCAGGGCGGGGGGCGGCGTCCCGGCCAAAAAGGCACGCGCCGGAGGCGGTCCGTCCTTCGGCGCGAAGGTTATAAATGGTGTTAGCAGGAAAGACGGGAAAGTGGGTTTGCGGGCTAGGGAACCGGCGCAGCGCCGTCCGCCCCCGCGTCGTCCCGGGCGTAGAAGACCTTGATGGCAGGGGCGGTGTAGTCGAAGACGAGCTCCTGCTTCTCCGCGTCCCAGACGGGGTTGAAGAAGAACATGCTGCCCTTGACGGCCAGCGCGCCGCCTTCCCCGGTCCAGGTCAGGTCTTCCGTGTTGACCGCGGTCAGCCAGGCCTCGCCCGTGCCGTCTTCGTTCAGCACGATGTGGCCGCCGTCCAGGAACAGCGTCACGATGTCAAACGTGAACCCGCCCATCTCGTAGCGCAGGGGTTTCCACGTCCCGGCATACCCTTCCCCGTGGCCGGAAGGCGGCGCGGCGGCCTGCCCGGCGAGGGCGAACGCCGCCAGCAGGCAGGCCATCAAAAACAGGGGGAGGCGAAACGGCCTTTTCATGGGTTCTCCTTTACGGTGCAGGCCGCGCTCAGTACCACACCTCCCACAGGATGAGCCCCTGGGCGGGGACGGCGGGCCCGGCGCGGCGGCGGTCCAGCGACGAGAGGATGTTGCCCGCCTCCCCGGGCGGCATCTCGCCCCGCCCGACCATGAGCAGCGTGCCCACGATGATGCGGACCATGTTGTACAGGAACCCGTCGCCGGACAGCGTGAAGCGGGCCTCGCCGCCCTCCTCCCGAATGTCTATGCTGAATATCGTGCGCACGGAGGACTTCTTCATGTGCCGGTTGGCGTTGAAGGCGCTGAAGTCGTGCGTGCCGATAAGGAGCGCCGCCGCCTGCCGCATGGCCGCGAAGTCCAGGGGGCGCGGGTCGCGCGCGGTGTACCTGCGCTCGAACACATTGGGCGCCTCGCTGTTCCACAGCCGGTAGACGTAGGTTTTCCCCCGGCAGGAAAGGCGCGCGTGGAACCGCGGGTCCGCGGTTTCCAGCGCCATGGCGCCGATGTCCTCGGGCAGCGTTTCCCGCAGGGCGCGCAGGATGGCCTCCGGCTGCATCGGCGTATGCGCGCGGAAGCTGGCGACCTGCATGCGCGCGTGCGCGCCCGCGTCCG
>DATHTQ010000234.1:0-11558 GCA_035463055.1 Candidatus Limnocylindria bacterium | reverse complement strand
GAAGCTCGTATGGTTGACGTAGGCGCTGGGGCGCACCGCCCACTCCAGCCCCGCCGCCTTCACCGCGCGCAGCAGCTCCGGCGTGTACGTCGCCGTGTTCCCCTTGAAGTACACGGGCGTCCCGCCGCTGACCTTCGCCAGCAGCTTCTGCGCCCGGTAGATGCTCGTCACCGCCGCGGCCCCGTCCATGTTCTCCGGGTACTTCTCCCCCTCGAGCATGTAGTTGCCGATCCCGTGCCCCTGCTCCCGCATCCCCTTGAGCATCCCGGTCCGCGCCGCGGCCTGCGCCGCGGGCAGGAAGAACGTCGCCGTCACCCCGTGGCGCGACAGCACCTCCAGCACCCGGCTGAGCGTCTCCGGGTCCGCACTGCCCTCCACCACCAGCGACACCGCGCGCTCCGCCACCGGAACGCCCGTGATCACCGACGCCTGCGGGCTCTGCCCGTTCAGCCCGTTCCCTATCTTCGCGCTCTCCCGCTCCGACAGCGCCTCGCCCATCGCCTGCGCGTATTCCGTGCCCTGCAGCGCGAGCAGCTCCGCAGGCTGCACGAACGTGAAGCCTTCCATCACGAGGCCGTCCAGCAGCCAGTTCACGACGTTGAGCATGCGCTCCTCGACTGTTCCCTGGGAAGAGGCCTCCCGCCCGATCTTCGGGCCGGGGGTCACCTCGGGGGAGGGCTTCTCCGTCGGGCGTTCGTTGACCGGGAGCTCGTCCGCCTCGAGGTACTGGTTGACCTTGACGGACAGCAGGGTGCCCCAGGTGAGCTTCGCCGCGAACGCGGCGGCCTGGGACGGGTCGCGGAAGCTGCTGTGGTTGACGAAGGCGGAGGGGGACAGCGCGTACCTGATGCCCGCGTCGCCCAGGTTGGAAAGGATGCCGTCGGTATAGACTGTCACGTTGCCGCGGAACATGTCCGGAGCCGTGCCTATCGTCTGGGCCATGACCTCCTGGGAACGGATGATGAGGTTGCGCTGCTTTTCCTCGGGCATCTCCTGCAGGCGCTTCTCGCCGCTGAGCAGGTAGTTGCCGACCGTGTGGCCCGCCGCGACGAGCCCGCGCGCGATGTCCGGCTGCTCCGCCGTGGCGATGGCGGGAAGGAAGAACGTGGACTTGACGCCGTGCGCGTCCAGCGCCTTCACGATGGCGTCCATGGCTGCCGCGGTGCCGCTGCCTTCAAAGATGATGCTGATCTTCTTATCCGCGATGGGGGCGCCGCTGAGGATCTTCGCGGCGTTGGCGGACAGGGGGCGTGCGGTCTGCGCAGCTGCGCCCGTGGGGCTGGGCGCCGCCGTCGTTCCAAGCGTGGCCGCGGGGGTCGGAAGCGCCGCGTCCTGCATACCGGCGACCCCGGACTTCACTTCCAGCGTTTCCGCGCGGGACGGCATGGGGGAGAAGGTGATGGATGAAAGCAGGCAGATGGACAGCATCCATGCGCCCAGGCGCTTTCCGCGGAGAGTAGCTTCCTGAATCATCCGTTTTCCTCCTGTGCCCCGTATGGCTGTGTGCGCACCGCTTGGGTGGATGGCCGCGCCTTCTCAGATGGCTCCGGCCGTCTTGCGTCCGCTCCGGACGTGTCCGTTGTAAGTGCCCGGTATTTCATGCCTGTTTTCGCCGGATGCCTTTGCTTCAACATATAGATATGAAGCGCATATCCCAGGTTTGGGTTCCGCCCGCCGCGCGGGCACGGTCTGAGATGGCCTGTGCGGATGGGGTATGACCTTGGAAATGGAGGGGCTTACCTGGCTTCCTGGGATCGCGTACCGGATGCATGGGAGGATTCAGGCGCGCGGGGTGTTGGCGGGTTCCTTCCGGGTTCCCCCAACGCCTTGTGGCGGAGGGCTGCCGGGCGGCTCGGGTACAACCGTTTGTCTGCCGGACCCTGGCCCGCATCCCTCGCGTTTCCCGCGGCTTGCTTCCTGGTCGCGGTCTTCCCTAGTTTATCGGATATTCTAGCATAACCCCAAATATTTATCTGCTCGTGTTTGGTATTTTTTTGCGTACAAGCGTGCGCGGTTCCAACTGGAATGCCGTAGTAAGGGAGCAGCATGGCCGCGCGCAGCGTGCAGCCGATCCCCTTCCGTGACCCCGGGCCAGGCATTTTCAACATGTTCATGGGTATGTGTTGTGTTCCGTCGCGCAGGAAACCCGCGTCCATGCTTGCCCCAAACGAACTGAATATAACACAAATTTGATGCGAAATATCAAACATCAAAAACTTTTTCGCCAGCATGGTGAACCTGTTCCCTCAGCCTGTAATCCCGCGTCCCCGGCCGCCGCGAACCGGTCCGGTCCGGGTACGCCCGGACCCGCTCTTCGCCATTACGCGTGCATCCAGCACTCCGGTGAACCGCCCGCCAGCCGGAGCGCTGCCAAAGGCGCCAAGGCCTGAAATTCGTCGCCTTAGACGAACAAAGACCTCATGCATTCATTACTTCCTACAGAAGGCGCCGCAAACAAAAACACGCGTTCACCTCCATATATCCCGAATGCGGAACAGGCATTCGCAATAAGGGGGAAGGAAGGGCTGCGCATGCCGGCGAGGATGCCAAACAAGGAGGAGTTCGCCGTCGGGGGAGTTCACGTTTGGCGGGGTTCCGTGTTAAATTGTGTCCGCAAAGGGTGATATGTGGTGATGGGTGGTGAGCGCATGGCAGACGACAGTCGTATGCCCCCGGAAGCCGGGGATAGCGGCCCGGGGCCCGCGGGAAGCGCGGCTGCCGCCGGGGAAAGGCTCGCGTTCATCGGCGTCTACAACCACTCCATCGATGGCAAGGGCCGCGTCATCGTGCCCCAGCAGTTCCGGACCCTCCTGGGGGACCGCGTCGTCGTCGGCGTCAACATGGCGCAGGACTCCATCGCCGTCTACCCCTACGCGGTATGGAAATCCAAGGTGGATATGCTGACCGACCTCGCCCGCGAGGACGTCGCCGCGGAATTCTTCCTCTCCCGGTTCGCGATGTACTCGTTCGACGGGCTCGGGTTTGACGGGCAGGGGAGGGTGCTGCTCCCCGCGGCGCTGCGGGACCTGTTCCTGCAGGACGCCACGGGCGTGCAGGTGTCCGGCACAACGGAGTACGTGCGCATCATCTCCGACCGCCAGGCGCAGGCGGAGCGCGAGCAGTTCGCCACCCGGTTCCCGGACCCGCTGCGCGCCATCAGCGACATCCAGGCCCGCGCGCGCGACAAGAGGGACCGCTGACAAATACCATTTCAGCCCGAAACAACAGGGAACCAAAGGTTCACGGCGGAGTTCCTTCATTAGATAAACCACGCATTCCACACCCAGCGTTCCACCAGCGACAGCCGAAGGAGGTATTCCATGCAGCAGGCAAGGCAGGCCACGTTCAGGCAGTACGTGCTGGCAGGCAACCGTCTCGTCGCGCGTGAGAAGATCGCGGTGGACGACAGCGTCGTCGTGGACAACCCGGGCGTCGCCGACCAGCGGCAGATGTACCGGGCCCCGGCGTGCGCGGTGAAGCGCGGGGGAATCAGCGTCCGGTGGGCGCTGGGCTTCGTCGCGCTGTCCATATTGGCGGCTGGGTGGATGGTCGCGCGCAAGGGAAACTTGACGAGCGAGCTGATGGCAGAGTATTCTTCCTATCAGTCCCGCGCGCAGGCGGCCGAGGCGGAGCGGCAGGCGCTCCTCCGGCAGTTCGAGGAACTGAGCGACGAGTCGGACGTGACGTATTACGCCGTGAAACGGCTGGGGATGCACCTGGCCACCCAGGGCGAGACTTACGGGGTGCAGGCCGCAAGGTCCCCGGCGATGGCGCAGGGCATGGCCGTTTCGGGAAGCGCGGGCGGTTACCATCATTGAGATAAAGGGGTCAGTATGCTGTTATCGATGCTTGCCGGGGAGGCGCTGTCCTATGCCCTTGAGCTGAGGGGGGACTGCGAAATCCTCTCCCTGTGCGACGACAGCCGGGAGAAAGCACCCCAGGGGCTGTTTTTTTGTATCCGGGGAAGCCATTACGACGCGCACGCGTTCGCGGCCGACGCCGTCCGCAACGGCGCCTGCGCGCTGGTAGTCACCGAGTTCCAGGACGGGCTGGACGTGCCGCAGCTGCGGGTGTCGGACGTGCGCCCCGCGATGGCCCTGATGGCGCGCGCGTTCTACGGCTTCCCGGACAGGGAGATGAAGCTCGTGGGCATCACGGGCACCAAGGGCAAGACGACGACGAGCTACCTGGTCAAGGCGATACTTGAGGAGAACGGCGCGCGCGTCGGCCTGATCGGGACGACGGGCAGCATGATAGGGGACAGGTGGGTGGACAGCACCCTGACCACGCCGGACCCCATCGAGCTGCACAGGACCTTCCGCCAGATGGCGGACGCGGGCTGCGCGTATGTGGTGATGGAGGTGTCCGCCCACGCCGTCGCGATGCACCGTCTCGAGGGCCTGACCTTCGAGGCGGGCTGCTTCACCAACCTCAGCCACGAGCACCTCGATTACTTCTCCACGATGGAGAACTATTACCAGGCCAAGAAGAAGTTCTTCACGGGCGGGATGGTGCGCAACGCCGTCCTCTCGCTGGACGACGAGTGGGCCGCGCGCCTGTCTCGAGAGATTGCCGTGCCTTCCGTCACCTACGGCATCTGCACCAACGCGGACCTGTTCGCCCGCGACATCCAGATCCGCGAGGACGGGGTCAGCTTCCTCCTGGGCCTGTTCAACGACCGGTTCTGCCCGGTGGACATGCGGCTCATGGGGATGTTCAACATCTACAACGCGATGGCGGCCGCGGGTATCGGGCTTGTCCTGGGCGTGGAGCCGGAGGTCGTCTGCGATGCCCTGGAAAGCGTCAGGACGGTCCCGGGACGCGCCGAGGTGCTGGACACGCACACGGACTACAAGGTCATCCTTGATTATTCACATTCGCCGGACGCGCTGGAGAACATCCTCAGCGCCCTGCGCACGGTCACCAAGGGAAGGATCATCGCGGTCTTCGGCTGCGGCGGCGAACGCGACGCCACCAAGCGCCCCGTCATGGGCGCCATTGCCGGGCGCATGGCGGACCTTTCGATCCTCACCAGCGACAACCCGAGGGCGGAGGACCCGATGGACATCCTCGGCGCCATCGTCGAGGGGATCGAGCCCACCGGCGGCACGTACGAGGTCATCGAGAACCGCAGGGAGGCCATCCGCCGGGCGATGGCCCTGGCCCGCTCCGGGGACGTGGTGCTGCTGGCCGGCAAGGGGCACGAGACCTACCAGGAAATCCTCGGCGTCAAGCGCCCGTTCAACGAGAAGCAGATCGTGGCAGACCTGCTGCGCGAGGAGCGCGCGGGGGGCAAGGCCAATGCTTGAGGCGCTCAGCGCGCTGCTGGCGCTCATCCTGACGCTGCTGCTGATGCCGGGCTTCATCCGGTACATGAAGGAGCGCGGGTTCATCCAGCCCGTCTATGACCTGGGGCCCGACAGCTTCAAGAAGAAGGAAAAGCCCCCGAACATGGGCGGCCTGGTCATCGCGGTCGCGGTGGTCATGCCAGCGCTGCTGGCAGGGGTGCTGGGCGGTTCGGCGGGCACGGTCCTGCTCCTTATGATCCCATCCCTCGGGATGCTGCTCATCGGCCTGGCGGACGACTGGATAAAGGATTCCCGCAAGGAGCACGAAGGCCTGAAACCGCGCCACAAGATCATTGGACAAACCGGAGTCGGTCTTTTATTCGCCGTCCTGTGCGCCACGGTGACCGGAACGGCGATCCACCTTCCGTTCACGAAAGCCGTGTGGGAGCTTTCCTGGGCGTATTACCCCCTGATGACCCTGCTGTTCGTGTTCATGACCAACTCCGCCAACATCCAGGACGGTGTGGACGGATTGATGGCCTCCGTCACGCTCGCGGGCAGCGGGGCGCTGGGGGCCATCGCCGTCGTCATCGCCGGCGGGCCCGCCGGGGACGGCGGCGTTGCCGCCGCGTGCTTCGCGCTTTGCTGCGCGTGTTTGGGATTCCTGTTCTTCAACCAGCACCCGGCGAGGATCTACCTGGGCGACACCGGAAGCATGTTCATCGGCGGCCTCCTCACCGGCGCCGCGATGCTGCTGCGCCTGCAGTTGTGGCTGGTCCCCCTGTGCTTCACGATGATCGCCTCGTCCGCGTCCGTCATCCTGCAGCGGGTGTACTACAAGCTGACAGGCGGCAGGCGCCTGTTCCTGATGTCGCCCGTCCACCACCATTTCGAGAAGCTGGGATGGACCGAGGCGGCCATCGCCAGAAGGTACACCCTCGTCGTCCTCGCCCTGTCGGCCGTCGCGGCGTTCGCGGCGCTGCCCATCGCGCCATGAGCACCGCTCACATGCGCTTGTCGGAAGAGGGCGCCGCCCGGCTGCGCGGCAGGACCGCGCTCGTCCTGGGTGCGGCGCGCAGCGGCCTCGCGGCTGCGGAGCTGCTGCTTGCCGCCGGCGCGCGCGTCATCCTCAGCGACCGCAAGACCCTGGCGGAACTCGGCGGCCTGCCGGAGACGCTCACCCACCCGGACCTGCAGGTCCGCCTTGGCGAAAGCCCGGAAACGCTGTTCGCGGCGTGCGATTTCGTCGTCATCAGCCCCGGCATCCCGCTGGCGTCCCCGGTGCTGGATGCGGCGCGCACCCTCGGCATCCCCATTGTGGGCGAGCTTGCCCTCGCCGCCTCGTGCGCCCGGCAGGATATCGCCGCGGTATCCGGCACCAACGGGAAGACGACCACCGTCTCGCTGCTGGGCGAGATGTTCCGCGCGTCCGGCAGGGACGCGTACGTGGCGGGCAACATCGGCTACCCGCTCAGCCGCGCAGTGCTGGATGCGAAAAGCGACGCGGACGCGCTGGTGGCCGAGGTGTCCAGCTTCCAGCTCGAGACTGTCGGGGATTTCCACCCGCATGCGGCCGCGCTGCTCAACATCACGCCGGACCACCTGGACCGCCACGGCACCATGGAGGCGTACGCGGCCCACAAGGAGCGCCTGTTCGTCAACATGGGGCCGCAGGATTCGGCCGTCCTCAACCTGGACGACCCGCTCGTCGCGGGCATGGCCCCGGGCATCCGGGCGCAGGTAAGCTGGTTCTCGCTGGAGGCGGACGTACCCAGGGGGGCCGCGCTGCGGGACGGCCATCTTGTCCTGTTGGACGGCGGGCGCATGGAGCCGCTGTGCGCCGCGGAAGAGCTGCGCATCCCGGGGCGGCACAATATCCAGAACGCGCTGGCCGCCTCCGCCATGGCCGCCGTGATGGGCGTCCCGCCCCCGGACATCGCCCGCACGCTGCGGGAGTTCCGTGGCGTGGAGCACCGCATCGAGTTTGTGGAGGAAATCGGCGGGGTGGCTTTCCTCAACGACTCCAAGGGCACCAACCCCGACTCGACCATCAAGGCCGTGGAGTCGCTCCGCGCGCCCGCGGTGCTGATCGCGGGGGGGTACGACAAGCAGGTCCCGTTCGACGAAATGGCGAGGGTCATCCTCCGCTCCGGGCTGGTACGCCACGTCGTGACGCTGGGGCAGACGGCCGCACAGATCCGCGAGGCGCTGGAAAAGGCGGGTTACACGGCCGTCCTGAGGGCCGAGACCCTGGGCGAGGCGGTGCGCACCGCGTACGAACTCGCGCGCGAGGGCGAGGCGGTGCTGTTCTCCCCCGCATGCGCCTCGTTCGACATGTTTCGCGACTATGAGGAGCGCGGGCGGGTATTCAAGCAGCTCGTCCGGGAACTCAAGGAAGAGCAGCCATGAGAGAGGGGCCGTGAAAGGGCGTCCATGAGCAGACACCCGAAGCCGACGCCCCCGGAGACGGGCTTCCCGCCGCAGGAGGCCCAGCAGCATCCCGCTGCGGGTTATGGCGGCATGGTCCCGCCTTATCCGGCGGACGGGGGCGCGCTGGGCGAAGCGCCTGCCCCGAGGCGCAGCCGGGCGCTGCCCTGGGCCGTCGCGGCCCTGCTGTTCGCGGGGGTCCTCGTGTATGCGCGGTTCGGGCTGTTCACGGTGCGCGACCTGCGGGTCACGGGCATCAAGTACGTGCCGCTGGACATGGTCAAGCGCACGCTGGGCATGGACAGGAACCTGTTCTATCTCACCCTCACCGAGGACTACGTGCGCCGCGCCGTCAACGCGAACCGGTACCTGCAGTTTATCAGCATGGAGAAGATCCCGCCCAGTTCGCTGCTGCTGCGCGTGAAGGAACGGTGGCCCCTGGCCTTCTTAACCCACCTGGGCATGGGGTACGTCCTCGCGCAGGACGCGACGGTGCTGGAGCAGTCCCGCGACCTGAGCAAGGGCAGCCCGCTGATCGCGGTGTACGGTCTCACCGTGTGGGGGCACTTGGCCCCCGGCGCGGCCCCGCAGGCCTCGGACCCTGACCAGGTGCCGCGCCTGCGCTCTATCCTCGCGGCGCTGACGGAGTGGGGATTCGACGCCCAGGTGCAGAGCGTGGACGTCGGCCAGCAGATGGCGCTGTCCCTGATGACGTACGACGGCTACCTGGTCAACCTCGGGGACGCCTCGAACATGGGCGCGAAGATCGGCACCGCCCAGGCGGTCGTCGCGGAGCTCCGGCGCATGGGCATGGGGGGCGGCATCCTCGAATGCTCCAGGCCCGGGGAGGCTAGCTACCGCGCCTCCGCCCCATAGCCAGCACATTCTTGCATAAACGCTGATTATTCTTGCCAAAGCCGGGCAGACAGGTTACAATGGGCCAACAGGAAGAGTCCTATGGCTTTCCGCTTGCCCGCGCGCGGGGGAAGTGCGGATTTTACCCAAGAAATGGGGAGAAATGCGATGAGGAGCACCATCAGCGTCATAGACTTCGGCACGAGCAAGATCGTCGCGCTCGTGGCGGAGGTGAGCGCCAGGCAGCGCTGCGACATCATCGGCGCCGGCACGACCTCCTACGACGGATACTCCAACGCGCGATGGAACAACGCCGCGATGGTCAACGACGCGATTGCCACCGCGCTGCGCACTGCGGAGGAGCAGGCCCGCGTCCCCATCAAGGGGGTGTACGCCGGCGTCCCGGGGCAGTTCTCCAAGGTGTACTCCTTCGAGGTGCGGACCGACCTGCAGGGCGCGGACCCGCACGTGACCACCCGGGACATAGCGCAGCTGTTCACGCTGGCGGACGAACAGGTCGCCGGCATCCCCGGCACCCCCATCCACCGCAGCCCCGCCTGGTTCGTCGTGGACGACGGCAAGAAGTCGCTGGAGCCGCTCAACCAGCACGGGCACGAGCTGCGCGCGCTGATTTCCTACGTCGTGGCGGACCGCTTCTTCATCGAGGACATCACCCAGCGCATCCTCAGCCTCGGCAGGACCGTGACCGGCTTCTTCTCCACCCCGATGGGCGAGGCGATGCTGTTCATCTCGGACACCGACCGCGACCGCACCGCGCTGCTCATCGACGTGGGCTACCTCAACACCGACGTCATGGCCGTAGAGGGCGACGCGATCATCTTCCACAAGAACATCCCCATGGGGGGCGGGCACATCTCGGCGGACCTCGCCTACGGCCTGCAGGTCCCGCTTGAAAGCGCGGAGCAGATCAAGCGAGGGTACGAGTTCGGCCTTTCCAGCACGAAGGAAAGCTACGACGTCCTGCTCAGCAACGGCCAGTCCCAGACGTTCCAGCGCGACAAGGTCTCCCGGGTGCTGCTGCCCCGCGTGGACGAGATCTGCGATGCCATCGTCAAGGCGGTCCGGGATTCCGGCGTGCGCCTGGGCAACTGGTCGCCCGTATACCTGACCGGAGGCGGTCTGGCCATCAACAAGGGCGGGCGAGAGTACCTGGCGGAGAAGATGGGCCGTCCCGTGCGCGAGCTGCCCCGCAAGGCGGTCAAGCTGTCCAGCGCCATTTATTCCAGCTCGCTGGGCCTGCTGGACCTGATCATCGACACGCGCAACAACGCCTCTTCCCAGCCGGCGGGCTTCCGCGGGTTCTTCAAGTCCCTGGTCAGCGGTTGACCAGTCCCATCAACGTTGACCAATCCAACAGAGGAGGGCAGTCCATGCAAGTCAAGCACGTCGAGCCGGAGGTGCAGGTGAATTTCGCCTCCATCAAGGTGGTCGGCTGCGGCGGCGGCGGCGCCAACGCGGTCAACCGCATGGTGGACGCGGGCCTCAAGGGCGTCGAGTTCATCGCCATCAATACGGACAGGCAGGCGCTTTCCACGTCGCGCGCCGACAAGAAGATCCAGATCGGCGAGAAGCTCACCAAGGGCCTCGGGGCCGGGGCGGTGCCGGAGATCGGCAAGCGCGCCGCGGAGGAGAGCCGGGATGAGATCGCCCAGCACCTCAAGGGCGCCGACCTCGTCTTCGTGACCGCCGGCATGGGCGGCGGCACCGGGACGGGCGCTGCGCCGCTGGTGGCCGACATCGCGCGGGAGCTCAACTGCCTGACCATCGCCGTGGTGACCAAGCCCTTCTCCTTCGAAGGCAAGCAGCGCATGCGCAACGCGGAAACCGGCATCAGCGAGCTCAAGCAGTTCGTGGACACCCTGGTCGTCATCCCCAACGACCGCCTGCTGGAGGTCGTGGCGCGGGGCACCTCGATGGTCGAGGCGTTCCGCGTCGCCGACGACGTGCTGCGCCAGGGCATCCCGGGTATATCGGACCTTATCGCCCTGCCCGCGCTCATCAACCTGGACTTCGCGGACGTCAAGACCGTCATGGAGTCGGGCGGCATGGCGCATATCGGCATCGGCGTGGGCAGCGGCGAGAACCGCGTCAGCGAGGCCGCCAAGGCCGCCATCGCCAGCCCGCTGCTGGAGACCAGGATCGACGGCGCGCGCGCCCTGCTCATCAACATCACGGCCAGCGAGGACATCGGCATCCTGGAGGTCAACGAAGCCGCGAAGCTCATCCAGGAGTCGGCGGACACCGAGGCCAACATCATCTTCGGCGCCGGCATCGACAACAGCCTGGAAGACAAGATCAGCGTCACCGTCATCGCGACGGGGTTCGAAAAGAATGCCTTCCCGTCGCGCGACGCAGGCCGCCGCAAGCCCTTCAAGCCCTCCCAGCCCTACGGCGCGGCGACAGCGGCGCAGAACCCCTACGAGCACCGGGTCCCGCTGGAAAAGCAGGAGACCTCCGGGTTCGAGTCCCCTTCCGTCTCCAGCCTGTACGAGCAGGGGGAGGGTTCCTTCTTCCCGGGCTCCGGCCGCCCGGCCGCCGGCAGCCAGGGCGGAGCGTTCCCCCAGAACGCTCCGTTCCCGCAGCAGCCGGTGCCGTACAGCCCGCCCACTCCCTACGGCCAGCCGCTGCCCTACCAGCAGCTGCAGCAGCCCTACCCCTACCCGCGCACCGGCGCGCCGGCGCAGCCGCAGCAGGGAGCGCCCCAGCCGGCCGCCGACAAGGACGACCTGGGCGTGCCCGCGTACCTGCGGCGCGGCACACAGAAGCAATAACCGAATATTCTCGGCTGACCGACCCGGGAGAGACCGCGTATGCGGCGCCGAAGGGGAACGCAAAAACTCTCAGGCAAAAAGACCGGGTCGCGACGAGGCTCTGGAAAGCAGCAATGCGCCGAAGAAGCAACCCCGCACCGTGGGGGGAATCTTTCAGGTAAAACGACAGAGGCATGCCATTTCTGGCATGCCTCTG
>DATHTQ010000233.1:0-1656 GCA_035463055.1 Candidatus Limnocylindria bacterium | reverse complement strand
AGTTCATCCGCGACGAGAAGGTCAAGGCGCTGCGGTCGCTGCGCCGGTTCGAGCCCACCGGCGCGTGCGAGGGCATCGCCCTGGGCCAGTACGGACCTGGAACGATGGACGGGAAGGACGTCCCCGGCTACCGCGAGGAGGCGGGGGTGGACGGGAACTCCGTGACGCCCACTTTCATCGCGCTGCGCGCCAACGTGGACAACTTCCGCTGGGGCGGGGTGCCTATCTACATCCGCGCAGGCAAGCGGCTGGACAAGCAGCGCACCCAGATCGTCATCCAGTTCAAGCGGCTTCCCGGCATCAACTTCTACCAGGAGTTCCGGGAGCAGCCGCCCAACGTGCTGGTCATCGAGGTGCAGCCCAACGAGGGCGTCTACTTCCAGATCAACGCCAAGCGCCCGGGCGGCGAGTTCATGATGGACCAGGTGGAGCTGGACTACGCCCAGGGCAGCCGGTTCAAGGGCAACGTCCCGGAGGCCTACGAGCAGCTCCTCATCGAGGCGTTCCGCGCCAACTCGTCGCTGTTCACGCGCTGGGACGAGCTCGAGCAGTCCTGGCAGTTCGTGGAGAGCGTCGAGAAGATGTGCGCCACGGCGGAACAGCCCTACCCCAACTATGCCGCCGGCTCCCTGGGGCCGGAGCGCGCCCAGATGCTGCTGGCGGAGGACGGGCGCGCGTGGCGCGAGATCGACCTGGCCCGCGCCAGGAAGGAAGGTTGAGAATGGAAATCATCGACATATCCATGCCCATCCGCGAGGACATGGCGGTATACCACAACAACGACGCCAAGCGGCCCCGGCGCACCTGGGAGAGCCGGATGCCCAAGGACTCGGTCACCGAGTCGCGGCTGAGCATCGGCATGCACACCGGGACCCACATCGACGCGTCCCTGCACATGGTGGAGGGAGGCGGCACCGTCGAGGCCCTGCCGCTGGAGAAACTCGTAACTCCCTGCCGCGTGCTGGACCTGACCCGCGTGCAGGGCGGTATCACGAGGGCGGACCTGGAGCCGCACAACATCCAGTCCGGCGAGTTCCTGGTGTTCAGGACGCGCAACTCCTGGGACGAGCAGTTCCGGGAGGACTTCATTTACCTCACCCATGAGGGGGCTTTGTACCTCGCGGACATCGGCATCAAGGGCGTGGGCACCGACGCGCTGGGGATAGAGCGCAGCCAGCCCGGGCACGAGACGCACACCACACTCATGGGCGCGGGCATCATGATCGTCGAGGGGCTGCGCCTGAAGCACGTGGAGCCCGGGGAATACACCCTCGCGGCATTGCCGCTGCTCATCGAGGGGGCGGAAGGCGCTCCGGCCAGGGCGGTGCTCATCCGGGGATTGTCCTGACAGGATTTCTTTGTCCACAACGCATTCACAAAAGCCGGTTCGCCGGCTTTTCCCTTTTTGGCTATTGACATACATGACAAAATCGGCGAATATGTTGCCAGAAAACGATTACCGGGACTAAGCAGCAGGCGCCCTTAAGCTGATTCCCGGCAGATGACCAGCGAACCGAAAGCACGCGCTAGCGCTGTCAGGGATTGTTTGGTGCATCCAATTATCGGCGTGAGGCGGAAAAGGATTCGGCTCAATTCCGAACGGACCCAATAAAACGGTGGCAAGGAGGTGGTCCCGGCATGAAGGCCCTGGCGAAG
>DATHTQ010000232.1:0-6349 GCA_035463055.1 Candidatus Limnocylindria bacterium | reverse complement strand
TCGAAGTACTCGAGGATGAGGCGGCCCAGCCAGCGGCCGATCTCGACTTCGTCCGAGGCGACCATGACCGGCACCTTGTCCATGACGGACGGGTCGACGACGGTGTTGATGGCGACCCACGGCAGCCCGGTGCTGTTGAGGTATTCCACGACCGGCGGCGTGGACGCCTGGTCCCCGGGCCAGTAAATCAGGCCGTCATAGCCGTCGGCGACGGCGGTCTTGAACTGGGACAGCTGCTTGTCGGCGTTGGCCTCGCCGTCCACGATCTGGATCTGGTACCCCAGCTCGGCGGCCTTCTCGTTGACGGCCTTCTGCAGGGGAGAGCCGTAGGGGGCGGTGTAGTACGCGCTGGACATAAAGATTTTCTTTCCGCCCGCCTCAGCCAGCGCGAAGGCTGAGACCAGGACCAGGGCCAGGACCAGGACAAGTACGCGTTTCATGCCGTTACCTCCCTTTTATTCATGCCGCCCGCGCGCCGGCGCGGCGCGGTCATTTCAGGCCTTGGACCGCCGGGTCACCACAGCGTCCACCATAATGACCGTGATGAGGACGATCCCCTGGATAAACTTCTGGAACGAGCCGCTGACGCCCAGCATCGTCAGCGCGTTGAACATGACGGCCAGCAGCAGCAGCCCGATGATGGTGCGGTGTACGCCCCCGTTGCCGCCGGACAGGCTCGTGCCCCCGATGACCGTGGCCGCCACGCAGTACAGCGACAGGTCCGAGCCGTAGGGTGCCCAGCCCGCCAGGATTCGTGAGGTGTACATGACCCCGGACAGCGCGGCGCAGGCGCCAAGCAGGACGAACACGAGTGCCTTGCTCTTGCGCACGGGGATGCCGGAGAGGCGCGCGACCTCGTAGTTGCCACCCGTCGCGTACAGGTGCCTGCCGTGGCGGGTCTTCTTGAGGAACCATCCGAACAGCAGGATGACCAGCAGGAAGACCATGGGCGCGGATGTGACGCCGAAGACGCTGAACTGGCCGAACGCCTTGAGCGTGGGGTTTGATGTGTTGACGGGCTGCGCGTTGGTGACGACGTAGGCGAGCCCCCGTATCGCGGTCATTGTACCCAGCGTCGCGACGAACGCGGGGATGCGGACGACGGCGACCAGGAAGCCATTGAAGGCGCCCATCGCCGCGCCGCACAGCAGGGTGATGAGGACCGCGGGGACGAAGCCCAGCGCGGTGGACAGCAGGCTGCACAGCACGGTGGACCAAGCAAAGACGGAGCTGGCGGACAGGTCGAACTCGCCGCAGATGATGGCCGCGGTCATCGCGCAGGCCGTGATGCCGTAAATCGCGAACTCGTTGATGATGTTTACGATATTGGCCCCGCTGACGAACGCCGGCTTGCGCACGGCCATGAAGCCGACGAACAGCAGGATCATGACCGGCACCGCGTTGCGCAGCAGCGAGGGCACGGCGAGGCGCATGCTGGCGTCAGGCTTTCTCATGGACGACCCTCCGGCTGCTGAGGTGCTTGTTCCAGATGTCCAGCGATACCGCGACGACGATCAGCATCCCCTTGACGATCTGCTGGTGGTAGGCCGTGATGCCCAGGATGTTCAGGGCGTTGCCCATCGTGCCGATGACGATCGCGCCGACGACGGTGCGCAGGACGCTGCCCTTGCCCCCGGCTGTGCTCGTCCCCCCGACCACGACCGCGGCGATGGCGTCCATCTCGAAGCCCACGCCCGCGGTCGGGTTGGACGACGTGACGCGGGAGCACAGCAGCACGCCCGCCGCGGCGGACAGCAGGCCGGATATCATGAAGAAGCTGATGCGCAGCGGCGTGACCCGGATGCCGCTCATCTTGGCGACGTTCATGTTGCTGCCGATGTAGGCCATCTTGCGGCCGTACCGCGTCTTCTTCAGCGCCACCTCCATGAGGACGGCGATGCCCAGGAAGATGATGATGGGCCAGTAGTTGCGGCCGATGGCCTTGAAGAACCCCTCGCTGACCTTCCCTGAGATGAACAGGCCGTTGGAGGGGAACAGGGCGATGGAGGCGACCACGACCTGCATGCCGTAGGTGATGATGAACGCCTCGCCGCTGCGGCCCCGGATGGAGGAGATCAGCGTGCCGTTGACCAGCCCCACCGCCGCGCCGGCGAGCAGGGCCCAGAGGATGGCCAGGAACTCGTTGACACCGGCGTTGATGGACAGGATCGTGATGACGCCCGCCAGCGACACCACCGAGCCCACGGACAGGTCGTAGGCCCCGGAGATGATGCAGTACGTCATCCCGCAGGCGACGATACCGATGACCGCGTTCTGGCGCAGCACGTTGAGGAGGTTGCGTACGGTGAGGAAGTTGGGCTCGATGACGCCGGTGACGCCGATAAGGGCGAGGATGACGACCAGGATGCCGTTCTGGAAGAACAGGTCCTTCGTGGTGTTGGTGAACCGGTTTGCGCTCATCTTCTCACCGCCTCAGGATATGGCCAGTTCCATGACGTTGGCGGCCGTTTTGCGCTCCCCCGTGAGCTCACCCTTGACCTTTCCCTCGTGCATGACAAGCACGCGGTCGCTCATGCCGATGACCTCGGGCAGCTCCGACGAGATCATGATGATGGACTTGCCCTCGCTTGCCAGCCGGTTCATCAGCAGGTAGATCTCGTACTTCGCGCCGACGTCGATGCCGCGGGTCGGCTCGTCGAGGATCAGGATCTGCGCGTCGGAGAACAGCCACTTCGCCATGACGACCTTTTGCTGGTTCCCGCCGGACAGGTTCACGGTGGTCTGGCGAAGCGACGGCGTCTTGATGTTGAGCTTGCCTACGTACTCCTGCGCCGCGGCGTTCTCCCTGCGCGCGCTGAGGAACAGCCTGCCGGAAACCGCCCTGAGCTTGGTGACGGTGACGTTGCGGGGGATGTCCATGCCCAGGATCAGCCCCGTCTCCTTGCGGTCCTCGGTGAGCATGCCGATGGAGCGGGCGAGGCCCGCGGCGGTGGACCCTATGTGCACCGGGGTCCCGCCGATGCGCATCTCCCCGGAGGTCTTCGGGCTCGCGCCGAACAGCGCCTCGGCGAGCTCGGTCCTGCCCGCGCCTACCAGCCCCGCAAAGCCCAGGATCTCGCCCCGGTGCAGGTCGAAGCTGATGTCGCTGAGCTTCCCTGCCCTGCCCAGGCCGCGCACGGACAGTACGACCTCGCCGATGGCGGACGCGCGGGCGGGGAACTCCATGTCCACGGCCCGGCCGACCATCTTCTCGATGATCTGTGCCTGGGAGACCTCGCTGAGCGGATGGACGCCGGCGACCTCGCCGTCCCGCAGGACCGTGACCCGGTCGCAGAGGCGGTAGATCTCCTCCAGCTTGTGGGTGATATAGATGACCGTAATGCCTCCGGACCTCAGCCGGTCGATGATGGGGAACAGCAATTCGGTCTCGCGCTTGGTCAGCGACGACGTCGGCTCGTCCATCACGATGATTTTGGCCTCGAAGGACAGCGCCTTGGCAATCTCGACCAGCTGCTTCTCCGCCGTGGACAGCGTCCCGACGACCCGGTTCACGTCGATGTCGAACCCGAGCTGCCGCAGCAGCCCCTCAGCCTTCCCGCGCATCCGCTTCCAGTCCACGCCGCCGCGGCCGGGGTACCTGCCCAGGTAGATGTTCTCGGCGATGGAGAGTGTGTTGACCAGGTTGAACTCCTGGAAGATGATGCTGATGCCCTTTTCCTGGGCGTCCCGGACGTTGCTGAGGCTGACGGCCTGGCCGTCCAGCAGGATCTCGCCGGACGTGGGCTTGTGCACCCCGCTGAGGATCTTCATCAGCGTGGATTTGCCCGCTCCGTTCTCCCCCACCAGCGCGTGCACCTCGCCGCGCCGGATGGTGAGCGTGACGTCCTTGAGCGCCGTCACGCCCGGGAACACCTTGGTGATGCCGCGCATCTCCAGAATATGATCGCCCCTGCGACGCCTTTCCCGGAAAGCCCCGGGCGCACGGCCCGGGGCGTGATGAGGTTATACCGCGAAGCCCCCGATGGGATAGTACGCCATGTCGGGTCGGCGGTCCAGCCGCCCGTACAGGCAGACGACGGGCACGTCGCTTTGCAGGATGACCGCGTACTGGCCGAAGGGGACCTGGAAGCCCTCGTCGCCCAGGGGGTAATCCATCCTGAAGCACTTCACGCGCTTTGCGGGTACCGTAAGCCGCACGCCGGCCTTCGGCTCGCTGTCCTCGAACAGGAATTCCAGGTCCAGGTGCGCCGGCGCGTCCGTGTTGTTGACCACCATCAGCGCCTCGTGCCCCAGCGGCTCATGGTCCCCGTGCGGCGGCAGGTCGCCGTCCGCGAACACCCAGGTCCTTTTCCCGACGTCCATACCTACTCCTTACAGGTCCTTCATGAAATGCGCGTCCATGCGCGGGGACAGCGGCTCGCAGCCGTCCTTCGTGATGACGTAGCCCGTCTCGATCCGCGCGCCGTGCAGCTCCGGGTGGTTGAAGAAGCTGATGTCCACCATGACCGCCATGCCGGGAACCAGCTCGAAGTCACCGCCCGGGCCGAAGAACGGCGCCTCCGCTTCCATCAACCCAATCGAGTGCGCGAAGGGGCAGACGATGTAGCGCTCCAGCCCGTGCTTCTCATAGTACTTGCGGCCGGGCACGTCGATCTGGCGGCCCGTGGCGCCGGGCTTGAGCATGGCCTTGGTCAGCCGCAGCGTCTCGCGCAGGTGGTTGATGAGGTCCTTCTGGCGCTGGGTGTACCTGCCGCTCACCGGCAGCGTGTCGCCGAACGTGCCCGCGTAGCCGTTGACGCGCGGCGCGATGCCGATCATGACCAGTTCGTCCTCCCGCATCACCTTGTCCGTCGCGGTGGGGACGACTGCCTTGGCGCGCGCCCCTGAGCCGACGATGCAGGTGTACGCGAAGCTGCTGGCGCCGTTTTTCCGGCAGACGTACTCGCCCTCGGCAGCGACCTCGTACTCGTGGGCGCCCGGGCGGATGGCCCCGGTCATCGCGTCGAACGCCTTGTCGCACAGGGCGCTGGCCGCGCGGATTTGTTCAATCTCCCACGGTGACTTGTAGGCGCGCAGCTTCTCGTACTCATCGGTGATGTCCGTCAGCTCCACACCCTCGAAGCCTTTCTGGAAATCGGTGTACACCTTGTAGGGAATCGTGCTGGTGCCCACGAACCCGATCTTCTTGACCGTCGTGCCCCCGGCGGTCAGCTCGCGGTTGAGCTGGGCGAAGTCGATGATCGTGGCGTTGGGGTACTCCTCGTCGGGCACCATGAACACCGGGAAGCTGCGGGTGTTCTTGATCGCGGCGGACATCTGGGCGAACGGCTCGCTCTCCGGACCGCCCAGCAGGTACGGCTCGCCGCGCAGCGGCACCAGCACCCCGCCCTTCTCGAACTGGGGCGCCCACCCGGTCAGGTACCAGCCGTTGGCGATGTTCAGCTCGTCGAAGTAGACCAGCGCCGCGTCCAGGCCCTTTTCGGCCAGGATCTTCCGGGTCGCGTCCAGCCGCTTCCCGATTTCCTCCGCGTTGTAATAAGCCATTGGTTCCTCCCCTTTCGCTCAGTGCGTTCTCATGGACGTATCTATCGAAGGGCTGGCGCCCTTTGAGCGCTGGTCAAGCCGCCCGCCGCTTGGACGACACCACGTACGCGTTGCCCGCCACGACCGCCAGCAGGATCACGCCGCGGATCATGGTGTTGTAGTAACCCTGAAGCCCCAGGAACGCGAGGCCCTTGTATACGACGAAGATCAGCAGTATGCCCAGCGCGGTCCTGGGCACGCTTCCCTCGCCCCCGGTCAGCGGCGTGCCGCCGATGACGGTCGCGGCGACGCAAGTCAGCGCGAGGTCGGTCCCGTACAGGACGGACCCGGCGCGCATGAGGCTGACGAACATCGCGGCGGCCAGGCCCGCGCAGAACCCCAGGATCGCGAACACCGAGAACCGGGACCAGCGGACCGGGATGCCGGACAGCTGCGCCGTCTGCGGGTTGCCTCCCGTGGCGTACAGCGCGCGGCCGTAGCGCGTGTACCGCATGACGAAGAAGGCGATGAGCACCACCGCGGCGAACACGTACGTCAGGTACGAAACCCCCAGGAAGCTGCCCTTCCCGAACGCCTTGATGAACTCGTTGTCCGTCGCGATCATCTGCCCGCCGGTGAACAGGAGGCTGATGCCCCTGATGATGGTCATCATCCCCAGGGTCGCGATGAACGGGGGAATGCCGCCCAGCACGACCACCAGGCCGTTGAGGCACCCGAACAGGGTGCAGGAGAGCGCCATGACCAGGAACGCTGACAGGATGCCCCCCGGGGTGGAGCCCCACTGGTTGAGCAGGTAGCAGAAGAGGATCTGCCCCCAGGCGAAGTTCGAAGAGAGCGACAGGTC
>DATHTQ010000231.1:0-19080 GCA_035463055.1 Candidatus Limnocylindria bacterium | reverse complement strand
CGGCTCCTGCATGCTGGGCGTGCTGGGCGTGCTGTACCTGACGGGGGACAGCTCGATGCTGCTGGGCTTCTCCTTCGGCGCCAGCTCGCTCGCGCTGTTCGCCAAGGCCGGCGGCGGCATCTTCACCAAGACCGCCGACGTATCCGCTGACCTGGTCGGCAAGGTAGAGCTCGGCATCCCCGAGGACGACCCGCGCAACCCCGCCGTCATCGCCGACAACGTGGGCGACAACGTGGGCGACGTTGCCGGCATGGGCGCGGACCTGTTCGACTCCAACATCGCCTCGATGACCGCGGCGCTGGTCATGGCCAGCGCGCTGGACGGAACGCATTTCGGCCGGCTGTCCATGATGGTCATCGTGTATGCCGCGCTGGGCCTGCTCGCCTCCATCATCGGCATCGCCACGGCCCGCATCAGCGAAAAGGGCAGCCCGACCAAGGCCCTCAACAACTCCACCTACGTCACCACCCTGCTGTTCCTGGCGCTGGCCGCAGGCGCCACCGCGCTGTTCGGCTTCTCCTGGCGCATCTGGGCCGCCTCGGCCGTGGGCCTGATGGTCGGCGTCATCATCGGCCTGGCCACCAACTACTTCACCGACGACAACGCCCCCATCGTGGGACGCGTCGCCCGCGCCTCCAAGACCGGCCCCGCGTTCACGATCCTCTCCGGCGTGTCCTACGGCTTCATGTCGGTGCTGCCCGCGATGGTCGGCATCGCGATTTCCGCGATGGTCGCCTATAAAATCGTGGCGCCCCTGGGCGGCGAGCTATTTGCCCCGCAATTTGGGATGTTCGGCATCTCGATGGCCGCGGTGGGCATGCTGTCCATCGTCGGCATGATCATCTCCAACGACGCCTACGGCCCCATCGTGGACAACGCCCGCGGCCTGGCCGAAATGGGCGGCCTGGGCGAGGAAACCATCCGCGTCGCGGATGAACTGGACTCCGCCGGCAACACCGTCAAGGCCGTCACCAAGGGGTTCGCCATTTCCGCCGCGGGCCTGACCGTCATCTCGCTGCTGGGCGCGTTCATGAGCGAGGTCAACGTCCACATCGCCGAAACCAACGTGGGGCTTGCAGCCGCGGGCAAGGAACTCGTCGCGCTCTTCGAGAGATTTGACATCATGAACCCGACCGTGTTCTTCGGCATCATCGTCGGCGCGGCCATCCCGGCCGTGTTCTCCGCGATGCTGATCCTCGGCGTGGACAAGAACGCCCAGCGCATGATCGCCGAGATCCACCGGCAGTTCAGGGACATCCCGGGTCTGGCCGAAGGCAGGCCGGGCGCCGAGCCGGACTACAACCGCTGCATTGACATCGCGACCGTCGGCGCGCTCAAGGAGCTCGTCCCCGCGGGCCTGATGGCCATCCTCTCCACCCTCGCGGTCGGCTTCATCGGCGGCGTCAACGCCATCGCGGGCTTCCTGCTGGGCAACATCATCTCGGGCCTGCTGCTCGCGCTGTTCATGTCCAACTCCGGCGGCCTGTGGGACAACGCCAAGAAGTACATCGAGTCCGGCAAGGAAGGCGGCAAGGGGTCCGACGCCCACAAGGCCGCCGTCATCGGCGATACCGTCGGCGACCCCTTCAAGGACACCGCCGGCCCGTCCATCAACACCCAGATCACCGTCGTGTCCCTTATGGCCTCGCTCATGGCAGGGCTGTTCCTCACCTACCACCTGTTCAGCTGAGCCTTCGGGCTTCAAGAAAGGCCTTCGGGCCTTTTTTGATTTGGAGGGACGGTTGCTGAGGAATGTATCCGCTGGCGCGGATACGCCCCGCGCGCCCGGCGAAGCCGGGCGACACGAATTGCATCTGGGGGCGTCCGCCCCCGATACCCCCCATATTGCCACCCAAGATAGGAGTTCCAATAGTCTGGGCCGCCCATTCGGGCGGCGTTTACATGGAGCAGGATGATAAATAAGCAAGAATCGTCAGGACATATGTGTCCGGCGCGCGAAGAACCCCGGGGCATATGCCCCGGGGGTCGCGTTGGATACGGTGTCAGGGAAAAGGGCGCAAGCCCTTACGGGTTTACGGTGCAGGGGTTGGGGTGACGCCCGGGACGTCCTGGTTGAAGGGGCAGTTCTCGCATCCGGGGACGGCGGCGCCGGGGGTGTTGTCCTGCGCGAAGCAGTTGGGGCAGTCCTGGCCCTGGCCGAAGCCCGGGCAGCCCATGCCGCGGCCCATCATGCCGCCCATGCGCCCGCGCCCCATCATCCCGCCCTGGCCCATCATGGGGCCCTGGTTGTTCTGGCCGCCCATGCGCCCGCGGCCCGGCATCCCGCCCTGGTTGTTCTGGCTGCCCTGGCCCATCATGGGTCCCTGGCCGTTCATGCGCCCGCGGCCCGGCATGCCGCCCTGGTTGTTCCGGCCGCCCTGGTTGTCCGGGTCAAGCGGGCAGTTGGGGCAGGTCTCGCTGGGGGCGCCGTCCTGCGTGTCGAGGTTGGGGCAGGCCCAGCCCCGGCCGCCGCGGCCGAAGCCCTTGTTGTTCCGCCGGCCGAAGCCATAGCGCGCGTTCCCGGCGTTCTCGCCCCCCAGGGCGGTCTGCAGCGCCAGCAGCGCCGCCCGGGCGTCGGCCTGCGTGATGCGGCCCAGCCACAGCTGCGCCTGCAGCATCCGCACCTTTGTCAGCGGGCTGGCGGCGCGGAACGCCTCCAGGGCGTTGATTTCCTCGAACGCCTGGCCAAGGGTCCTGCCGCCTTCCAGCGCGGTCGCGAGCAGGGCCTCGAGCTCCGCCTCCGTGAGCGCGGGCACGGCCGCCTGCGCCTGGTCCGCGGGCTGCGCCGTCTGGGGGGCAGCCGTCTCCGCCATCGCGCCGGACAGCAGGCCGACGGCGAGAACCGCGGCAAGCGCCAGCATAAGCACCTTCCTCATATCATCCTCCGATTCGTTTGTCCGGACGTATTCCTCCCGGCAATACGGATGATACCTTCCAATCGTGTCGAAATTGTGTCATTTTGGGATACAAAGTATGGCGGCCCGGATATTGGCCCAACGCGCGGCAGCAGGACACATTTTCGCCACGATTCGGGTGTATGATGGGGCCGGAGGGGGAGAACCATGCGGATATTGATCGCCGACGACCACGCGCAGATCACCCAGGTGCTCAAGGCCTACGCCGAGAAGGAGGGCTTCGAGGCCGCCGTCGCGCGCGACGGGCTGCAGGCGCTGGGGATGGCGGGCGCGCAGGATTTCGACCTGCTGCTGCTGGACGTCATGATGCCCGGCATGGACGGGTTCGAGGTGTGCCGCAGGATCCGGGAGAAGTCCACCGTGCCCATCATCCTGGTCACCGCGCGCGGGGAGGACTTCGAGCGCATCATGGGCCTGGACATCGGGGCGGACGACTACATCGTCAAGCCGTTCTCCCCGGGCGAGGTCATGGCGCGCGTGCGCGCCGTGCTGCGCCGCGCATCCCCCGGGAACGAAGGGCAGGGCGCGGACGTGCTCGCGCGCGGGTCGCTGCGCGTGGACGCGCAGGGCGCGGAGGTGACGGTCGGCGGCCGCAAGGTCGAGCTGACCCGCAAGGAAATCGACCTGCTCTACACCCTGGCCAGCAAGCCCGGCCGCGTCTTCACGCGCGAGCAGCTGCTGTCCAGCCTGTGGGGATACGACTATTTCGGGGACAGCCGGACCGTGGATTCCCACATCAAGCGCCTGCGCGCGAAGCTGGACGCCGTCCCGCACCCGGACTTCGCGATCGCCACGGTCTGGGGCCGCGGCTACCGCTACGAGGCCGCCGATGAGACGCCGTAGCATCACCGGCAGGCTGACCGCCTACTTCGCGCTCGTGCTGGGCGTGTTCGCGCTGGTCATGGGCGCGCTGTTCGCGGCCCTGTTCCGGGACTACACGCTGCGGCTGCACATGGACACCCTGCAGGCCCAGGCGCGGCAGATGGCTTCCGGGCTATCCAATTACGGGGGCCGCATGGGCATGGGCCGCGGGATGAGCATCGGCAGCGCGCTGCGCCTGGTCAGCGAGTCGGCGGGCACGGACGTGTGGCTCGTGGACGGGGACCTGAACCTCGTGAGCCTGGGGCGCATGCAGCAGACCGCCGCCTACAGCCGGATGCCCGAGGGCTCCAGGGAGCTCATCGCCGAGGTGTTCGCGGGGAAGACCACGGTCAGCCGCGCGTTCTCCGGCCTGCTGGAGCAGCCGACGCTGACGGTGGCGACGCCCGTCACGGACGCGCAGGGCACGGTGACCCTGGCGCTGCTGCTGCACAGCGCGGTGGAGGGGGCGGACCGCGGCGTCATGGAGGGCCAGCGGCTATTAGCCTGGGCGGCGCTGCTGGGCCTGGCGCTGTCCGCGCTGGCGGCGGCGCTGCTCGCCCGCGGGTTCATCCGGCCCATCGCGGAGATGCAGGTCGCGGCCAACCACATGGCGGAGGGCGACTACGACACGCCGGTCCCCGCGGCGCGCCGGGACGAGCTGGGCGCGCTGGCGTCGGACCTCAACCGCCTGGCCGGGTCGCTGCGCGACGCGCGGGACGGCGCGCGGCTGGAGGAGGAGCGGCGCCGGGACTTCATGGCCAACGTGTCCCACGAGCTGCGCACCCCGGTCACGGTGCTGCTGTCCTCGCTGGAGGCGATACGGGACGGGGTCGTGCAGGGCCCGGACGAGCTGGCGAACTACCACGCCGCCATGCTCGCGGAGACGCGGCACCTGCAGCGCATGATCGCCGACCTGCTTGAGCTCTCGCGCCTGCAGAGCCCGGACTTCACCCTGCGCAGCGAGCCCGTGGACGTGCCCGCGCTGCTGGGCGAGGCCGCGCGCGCCGCGGAGGCGCTGGGCGAGCACAAGGGCGTGAAGGTGCTTGCGGACGCCCCGCCGGACGCGACGCTCACCGGCGACCCGACGCGCCTGCGCCAGGCGCTGATGACCCTGCTGGACAACGCGGTGCGCCACTCGCCGCAGGGCGGCACGGTCACGCTGCGCGCGCGGCGGACCCCGGCAGGGCTGACCGTCGCCGTGGAGGACGAGGGGCCGGGCATCCCGGACGCCGCGATGCCGCACATCTTCGAGCGGTTCTTCAGCCAGCGCGCGCCCGGGGAGGAGGCGGCAGGCACCGGCCTGGGCCTGCCCATCGCCCGGGAGATCGCCGGGCGGCACGGCGCGGCGCTGACCGCAGAAAATCGCCCGGAGGGCGGGGCCGCGTTCACGCTGCTATTCCCAACGAATGGAACGGCGGACGGTACGCCGGCATAACAGGGCAACCCCAATAAAATAATCACCGCGGGACTGCCGCCGCGCCGGAATCCTTCGGGTCCCGGCGCGCCGCGATTCCAGGCCGGAAAAGCCCCTTTCCGGGGGCGAAAGCGGCGGCAGCTCCCCGTCGGATACCGGCGCAAAAATGTACAAAAAATTGGATATTGTGCGAAACATTTACCTGTGGTATGCTTCGCCAAGCGCATACCGCCGATGGCGGCATTTTGGGGGAAAAGGAGGATAGCCAGGACCCGGGACCACATCTGAATAGGCACAGGAGGCGGACATATGACGTTGCTGCTCATCGGTTTGGCTATCCTTTTGGTCGGCGGCTGGGCGTACGGGAAATACTGCGAGAGGGTGTTCGGCCCGGACGACCGGCAGACGCCCGCGTACGCCAAGAGGGACGGGGTGGACTACGTCCCCATGAAGGGCTGGAAGAACACGCTCATCAACCTGCTCAACATCGCCGGCACCGGCCCCGTCCTGGGCCCCATCCAGGGCATCCTCTTCGGGCCCATCGCGCTCATCACCATCCCGCTGGGGTGCGTGCTGGCAGGCGCCATGCATGACTATTTCAACGGCATGATCGCCACCCGCAACGGCGGCGCCCAGATGCCGAAAATCGTGTCCAAGTACCTGGGCAAACAGACGAAAGCCGTGTACCTGGTCTTCTCCAGCATCCTGCTGATGCTGGTGGGCGTGGTGTTCGTCTACACCCCGGGCGACCTAATCGTCGGCGACATCCTCAGGCAGCCCACCGCCGTCACCAACTGGGTGGTCTGGCTGGTCTACGGCCTCATCTTCCTCTATTACATCGCCGCGACCATCTTCCCCATCGACAAGCTCATCGGGCGCGTCTATCCCGTCTTCGGCGGCCTGCTGGCGCTCTCCGCGGTCGGCATCCTCATCAGCATCTTCATCGACGGCGGGCAGTCGCTGCACAACATCAACGGCATCATCCTCTCCACCAGGGACGGCGTGACCACCGCCAGCAACTTCGCTGGCGGTTTCCTGGGGCACTTCCAGAAAATCCCCTTCATCCCCGTGTTCTTCATCGTCGTGGCCTGCGGCATCATGTCCGGGTTCCACGGCTCCCAGACCGCGCTGGTCAGCCGCACCATCGAGAAGGAAAAACAGGGGCGCTGGATCTTCTTCAACTCCATGCTCATGGAAGGCGTCATCGCCATGGCATGGGCCGCCGGGGCCATGATCCTGTTCAACCGCGCGACGCTGGACGCAACGGGCACCGCGCTGTCCGCGGGCGCCGCGCTCAACGCGGGCGCGACCGGCATGGTCGGCAACATCTCCCGCACCTTCCTGGGCAGCGTCGGCGGCATCTTCGCCGTCATCGGCGTCATCGTGCTGCCCATCACCTCCGGCGACACGGCCTTCCGCGCCCTGCGCCTGCAGACGGCCGAGCGGTTCAAGATCGACCAGCGGTCCCCCGGCAAGCGCATGGGCCTGGCCGCGCTCATCTTCGTCCCGGCCATCGCCATCCTGGTGTTCGCCAAGACGGACACCAACGGCTTCACCATCCTGTGGCGCTACTTCGGCTGGGCCAACCAGACGCTGGCGGTCTTCGCGCTGGGCATGACCACCGTGTACCTGGCCGTCCACAAGAAGTTCTTCTGGATCGCCTACATCCCGGCCATCTTCTACTGCTTCGTGGTGTTCAGCTTCATCTTCCACGCGAACATCGGCGTCAACCTGGACACGCTGCTCGGCCTGACCAGGGACAACCCCAACAACTACACCGCCTCCTACGCCCTGGCCGCCGTCGTCGCCGCGCTGTACGCCTGGTTCCTCTGGGCGCGCATGCACAACACGAAGGAAGACCTCACGACCTACGAAGCCTGAGAGACCACTCGCCCCATCGGCCGCGCGGCGTCCGCCGCATAGGGCCGTCCTTTCCCAGACAGGAGTCCCGGACAATGGCAAAAGCCAGGGGCGGCCGCTTGCGCGCCGCCCCTGCGTTTTGCATTTTGTGGACACCAACCAAATGTGCTACAGGATCGTGTCCAGCTCCGCCAGCAGGTATTTCCGGTCCTCCTCCTTCTCGATGAGCGGCGCGGTCTGCCGCGCCTTGGCGAGGAAGATCTGCAGCTGGTCGGCGTTGTCCAGCAGCGCGTGCGCCCGGGCGATGGCCTCGTAGGCGAACGCGCGGTCGAAGGCGGGCAGGTGCGCCTTCTCGCAGTAGCGCAGGCTGGCGCGCGCGTGGAAGAGCGCGCTTTGGCCCATGTGCAGCCGGGCGTACACGCGGGAGACCTGCCATTCCCCCGTGGCGCGCTCCCTGTCCCCGCCGGCCAGCCCCCAGAAATGGCGCGACGCGTGCGCCATGTGCACCATGTCCAGGTCCTCTTCCTCGGTGCGGCCCCGCCTCTCCAGCAAGTCCCACGTCGCGTTGAACAATTCCGCCGCGCGCTGCCGGAGCGCTTCGGCGGACGGATGGTCTGTCTGGCTCACAACTTCCCTTTCCGCGGCGGCCTTGGCCCCGCGGCCCAGGGTCCGTCAGGGGCCGCCCGCCGCCTTGTCCGGTTTCCCGTCCAGCGCGCGGAACTCCTCCGCGCGCATCGATACGACCAGGCCCTTCTCGCCTGTATAGTGCACGTGCCCCGGCGCCCCGCCGGGGACCTTCCTCACGAACTTGCGCCTGGTATAGTCTACCCGTGCGGTTTCCCCACGCGCCCCGGAGAACCAGCAGGCGAGCTTCGCCGCCAGCAGCAGCGTGGCCTGCGGCACCTCCCTGCCCTGCGCACTGACGAGCACGTGGCTGCCCGGGACGTCCTTGGCGTGCAGCCATACGTCGTCGGGCTGGGCGGCCTTGAGCAGCGCCTCGTTCTGCGCGGCGCTGCGCCCCGCCAGGATGGCGAACCCCTCGGGCGACACCCAGCGCTTGGGCTGGGCGGGCTTCTCCTTCTTGCGCGAAGCGGGGTCGGACCGGCGCTTGACCAGCCCCAGGGACGAGAGCATCGCGCGGATCTCCGTCAGTTCCTGCGGCCCCTCGGCCCTCCCGGCGAAGTACTCGGCCTCGTCCAGCAGGCGCAGCTCCTCCCGCGCCTTCTCCCGCTGCTCGCCCGCCAGCTTGCGCGCGGTGTGGGCCTTGCGGTAGCGCGTGAAATAGCGCTGCGCGTTCTGGGAGGGCGGCAGCGTGGCGTCCAGCCTGATGGTCACGTCCCCGCCCGTGTAGTAGCTGGGAAGCGTCACCTCCGCGGCGCCCCGCGGCACCATGTGCATGTGGGCGGTCAGCAATTCGCCGGACATGCGCAGCTCCTCCGCCTGCTCGGGGGTGAGGATGTCCTCGTCCAGCCGCTCCAGGCGGGAGAGCACGCGCTCGCGCGCGGGTTTGATGGCCTTGCGCAGGCCCGCGGCCTTCTGGTCCAGGCGCTGGGTGCGGTCCCGCTCGAAATAGAGGGTCTCCAGCGCGCGGGACAGCGTGTCCGTGGGCCGCTGGCTCTCCTGCGGGAGGCTCAGGTAGGGGAAGGGCAGCGCGGCCTCCGGCTGTCCCCCACCGCCGATGAGCAGGCGCGGCGACGCCAGCCCCGGCAGCTCCCGGAACACGTTGGTGATATGGCGCGCGGTCTCCTCCGCGGGCATCAGGTCCACGGGCGCCTGGGCGTCCCCGGCGGCGCGGCGGGCGATCTCCGCCGCGCTGGCGGCGTTGAGCCCGGACACGTTCTCCGCCAGGAACCGCTTGAGCGGCCCCGCGGCCGAGCGCAGCCTCCCCAGCACGTCCTCCCGGGACGCCTCCGCCATGTCCAGCTTGTCCTGCCGGGGCGGCATCACGAAAGGCAGGCCGGGCAGCATCTGGCGCACCCGGCTCATCTCGGCGGTCACGTGGCGCATGGCGTCCAGGATGCGACCGTCCCTGACCAGCGTGAGGTTGCTGTGCTTGCCCATCGCCTCGAACCACAGCGCGGCCTCGCCCTCGTCGCCCAGTTCGTCCGAAGTGCGGAACGCGAGCCGCAGCAGCCGGTCGCCGAACAGCTGGGACACGGAAAGCAGCCGCGCCCCGACGAGGTGCTTGCGCAGCAGCATGCAGAACATCGGCGCCTCGGCCGGGTTCTCGTAGGCCTTTTCGGTCAGGTGCAGCCGCGTGTAGCCCGGCATCGCGCAGATGAGCAGCCGGTGCGTGCGGCCCGCGGCGCGCACCTGGAGGATGAGGAGGTCGTCCTCAGGCTGGCTGACGCGGTCCACGCGGCCGCCGACCAGGGCGGCCTCCAGCTCGCGGGCCAGAAAGCCCATCAGCAGCCCGTCCATGCGGCCCGCCTTCCCCGTTTTATGTTTTGCTTGGTCAAGTTACAGCGGCTGCCCGCACTGGGAGCAGAACTTCGCGTCCTCGGCGTTGAGCGCGCGGCAGGAGCGGCAGCGCACCATGACCCGCTGCTCCCCCGGCTTTTCCCCGGCGCCGCCCTGCCCGCGGAAGGAATCCATCGCGTCGCGCGCCATGCCGCCCAGGGCGCTCGTGTAGGGCGAGAGGTCCTCCCGCGCCTTCTCCGGGTCCAGCACGAGGCCCGACCCGGCCGTCCCCCGCGCGCCGATGCCGCGCAGGACCGCCCCCGCGGCGATCATCACGAACCCGACGACCCCCCGGCTCATGAACCCCGGCCCCTGGATGAAGGACATGGGGTTGCCCATCCTGGAGAAGCCGGTGAAGAACACCGAGATGAACAGCAGGAAGCCGATGCCCATCAGCGCCATGCCGCCGTAGTAGAGGGTCTTGCGGCCCTGCGAGATTTCCTTGCTGTTCCTGAACTCCTGGTACTTCATGCCAAACCTCCTGTTGTGTCGCGGCGGTCCCCCCGGGCGCGTGCGCTCAGGGGTGGAACTTGCAGCTGACGTCCTTCACCGTGAGCCGGAACACCGCGGTGCGCGCGAGCATCGCGTCCGGGTACTCCCCCGTCCCCTTCCCGCCCGCCTGCTCCATGAGCAGGTCCAGCGAGCGCGCCTTCTCCGCCCGGTCCTCCACGACGGACAGGACGCCGGTGCCGATGACGCTTTTGAACCCCGCGGAGCATTCGCACGCGTCGCCCGACAGGCGAAGCCCGTACCCCGTGTCCATCTCGAACCCCGCCGCCGGGCTTTGCGCCATGAGGTCCATCTTGCGGCCGTCCCGCGCCCCGTGGAAGTGGAACACCCGGACGCCGCCCTCGTGGGAGAACCCGAACGACAGCGGCACGATGTACGCCCCCTCCGGCGCGTTCAGGCCGATGCGGCAGCACGCGCACGCGCGGATGACGCGGTCGATCTCGGCCGGGTCCGTGACTTCGCGGTCCTTCCTTCGCATCTTACTCCTCCCTGAACAGCCAGCTGACCGTCTTTTCGCACCGGGTGAGCCCCAGGCCTTCCTGCAGCCGCCGGGAGGCGTCGTTGTCCGCGCCGACCTGCCCGAAGGGCCGCCGGCCCTGCGCCAGCGTCAGGTTGATGAGCCTCGCCTCCATCGCCCGGCCGTACCCCTTACGGCGGTATGGCCCGAACACGTGCAGCATCCCGATGCTGCCCTCCTCGTGCCAGCCGATGAACCCGGCCAGCTCCCCGCCGGCGTAGCCGCCCATCAGGCGGCCCTGGCGGATGATCTCGCGCAGCTCCCCCAGCGTGTGGATATGGTAGTGCCGGCTCACGCGCTCCGCCTCGGACAGGGGCAGGGGCAGGAGGCGGACGTCCGTCTCCTCCGGCAGGGGCATGTCGGAGAGGTAGACGTAGTTGTGGTAGGGCGCGCGCCCCGTGAGGCCGAGGCGGCGCATGACCGCCCCGTCCGCCTCCTCCAGGTCGCAGACCAGGATGTCGGGGTTGGGCAAGGCGTCCAGCAGCCGCAGGGCGGTGTCCACATCCTCCGCGCACAGCATCGGGACGCCGCTCTCCGTGTCCAGCACCAGCGCCCCGCCCTCCGCCTGCGCCAGCACCTTGCCCCGGCCCAGGCGCATCCATTCCAGCGCCTGCACCCGCAGCAGCGGCTCCTTCTTCAGGAACGCGAGCACCCCCGCTTCTTCCGCCGCCCGGCCGCCCTCCGGATTGTTCCGTACCATTGTACCACCGCCTGAAAAAAAGGGGGGGCGAATCGCCCCCGCCCGGATTCGCCGTATGGTTCGCGTCAGCCCACGACCGCCTTGATTCTCCTGACCCCGGCGGACGAGCTTTCCTCCTTCTGGATCCTGAAGCCGCCCAGTTCGCCCGTGTGCTCCACGTGCGGGCCGCCGCAGATTTCCTTGGAGAAGCCGCCCATGGAGTACACGCGCACGCGCTCGCCGTAGCGGGACTCGAACAGCCCGATGGCGCCCTCCTCCTTGGCCTCCTCGACGGTCATCTCCCGCCACGAGACGGGCAGGTCCTGCCGGATGGCGTCGTTGACGATGCCCTCCACCTGGGCGACCTCCTCCGGCGTCATCCTGCGGCCGAAGGTGAAGTCGAACCGCAGCCGCTCCGCGGTGATGTTGGAGCCCTTCTGGGCGACCTCGTCCCCCAGCACCCGGCGCAGCGCCGCGTGCAGCAGGTGCGTCGCGGTGTGCAGCTTCGTGGTCTCCTCGCTGTGGTCGGCCAGGCCGCCCTTGAACTTCTGTTCCGCGCCGGCCTGGCTGGTCTTCTGGTGCTCGCGGAAGCGCTCGCGGAAGCCTTCCTCGTCCACCGTGAGGCCGCTCTCCTTCGCCATTTCCATCGTCATCTCGACCGGGAAGCCGTAGGTGTCGTACAGGTGGAACGCGTCCACGCCCTGGATGACCTTCCCTTCCCCCATGCGGGAGACGAGCTTCTCGAACTCGCGCGTGCCCTGCGTAAGCGTGCGCGCGAAGCGCTTCTCCTCCAGCTTCAATTGCTCGATGATGAAGGCGCGGTTCTCCTCCAGCTCCGGGTACACGTCGCGGTACTGCGCGATGATGACCCCGGCGACCTCCGCCGTGAAGCCCTCCTGCAGGCCCAGCCCCATGCCGAAGCGCACCGCGCGGCGGATGAGCCTGCGCAGCACGTACCCCTGGTCCACGTTGGACGGGGACACCCCGCGCGGGTCGCCGAGCATGAAGGTGGAGGTGCGCAGGTGGTCGGACACGATGCGGAACGCCTTGCGGTCCGCCTCCGTCCCGCCGTCGTACTGCCTGCCGGACAGCTGGGCGATCTTGCCGATGATGCCGGCGAACAGGTCGGTGTCGTAGACCGACTCCTTGCCGGTGAGCGTCATGACCGTGCGCTCCAGGCCCATGCCGGTGTCCACGTTCTTTTGCGCAAGCGGCGCGAACGTGCCGTCGGGCAGCTTGTTGTACTGCAGGAATACGTCGTTCCAGATTTCAAGGTACCGCCCGCAGGAGCAGGCGGGTGTGCAGTCCGGGCCGCAGGGCTCCTGGTCCGTCACGATGAACATCTCGGTGTCCGGGCCGCAGGGGCCGGTCAGCCCGGCGGGGCCCCACCAGTTGTTGCTCTTGGGCAGGAAGAACACCTGCTCCGGCCGCGCGCCGGACTTGACCCACAGGTCAAAACTTTCCATGTCGCGCGGGGCGTCCGCGTCGCCCTCGAACACCGAGAAGGCGAGGTTGTCCGGGTCCAGCCCCAGGTAGTCCGGGCTGGTCAGGAACTCCCAGCTCCAGGGGATCATCTCTTCCTTGAAGTAGTCCCCCAGGCTCCAGTTGCCCAGCATCTCGAAGAACGTCAGGTGGCTCTTGTCCCCCACGTCCTCGATGTCGCCGGTGCGCACGCACTTCTGCACGTTGGTCAGCCGCTTGCCCGCCGGGTGCGGCTGGCCGGTGAAGTAGGGCACCAGCGGGTGCATGCCGGCGGTCGTGAACAGGACCGTCGGGTCGTTCTCCGGGATGAGGGAGGCCGAGGGGATGACGGCGTGCCCGCGGTCGGTGAAGAAGCGGATGAAGAGGGCGCGCAGGTCGTTGGCGGAAATCTGTTTCATAATTCTTCCTTATGCGATATCTACGAACTTGAGCAGGGTCTTGAGGGCGCCCTCCATGTCCCGCATGTCCACCATCTCCAGGGCGCTGTGGACGTAGCGGCAGGGGATGGACAGCGTGCCCGTGGGCACGCCGGCGCGGCTTAGCTGGATGGCGCCGCCGTCGGTGCCGCCGAAGGCCAGCACCTCGCGCTGCACCTGGACGCCCGCCTCCTGGGCCGCCGCGAACAACAGGTCGCGCACCAGGGGGGAGGCGATCATGTTGCGGTCCATGACCTTGACCGCGGGGCCCGCGCCCAGCTTGAGGGCGGGGTACTTGGTCTCCGGCGTGTCGCCCCAGCCGGTCACGTCCAGGGCAAGGCCGATGTCCGGCTCGATGGCGTAGGCCGCCACCTTCGCGCCCCGGGTGCCGACCTCCTCCTGGGCGGAGAAGACCGCGGCGATGTTGTTCTTCTGGCCGTCGGCGTAGAGCATGAGCTCGACCAGCAGCGCGCAGGCGCAGCGGTCGTCCATCGCGGGGGACACCGCGCGGTGGCGCCCCAGCATCGTGAAGTCCGGCGCGTAGACCGCGACGTCCCCGACCTGGGCCACCTTCAAGGCCTCCTCGCGGGAGGAGGCGCCGACGTCGATGAACAGGTTCTTGAGGTCCGGCTTGTCCTTTTCCTTCTCGTCCGGCTGCAGCATCGCCACGCCGTTCGCGCCCCCGGGGAACACGACCTTGCGCGCCTGCGCCATGGCGGCCGGGACGCCCCCTACGGCGACCGCGCGAAGGAACCCCTCGTCCTCGACGTGGGTCACCACCAGGCCGATGTGGTCCATGTGGGCGCTGACCATGATGGTCTTCGCGTCCTCCGCCGCGCCGTACTTGCGCACGATGAGGTTGCCCAGCGCGTCGGTCTCGATGCTGTCCACATGGTCCTGGAGCATTTCCCGGATCTTGTCCGCCACCGCGCTCTCCCGGCCCGACGGGCCGTACAGCGACAGCAGGGTCCGAAGCGTATCCCGCAGCATTCGTTCCTCCTCAGGTTACAGGGTCAGAAGCCAAGCCTTGACCAGGTCGGCCTGCGCCTTCACGTCCGTCAATTTCGCCATGCTCACGCCCGAATGGATGTACCGGCAGGGAACGGACAGCACGCAGGTGCGGCTTCCCGCCCCGCCCAGGCGGAACGACCCTGCGTCGTTGCCGCCGGTCATGCCGCGCTTGACCTGGCAGGGGATGCCCGCCTCCCTCGCCACCCGCAGCAGCGCGTCGAACAGGCCGCGGTCGGCGATGGAGGCGTGGTCCATGAAGCTGACCGCGACGCCCTCCCCGGGGACGCACACCTGGTGCGCGGGCTTGACGTCGCCCAGGTCGTTGGCCGCGGTGCCTTCCAGGGCGATGGCGATGTCCGGCTGCAGCGTGTACGCCGCGGCGCGCGAGCCGCGCAGGCCGGTCTCCTCCTGGGTCACGAACGCGCAGACGAGCTCGCCCGCGTAGTCGCCGTGCCGCAGGACCTCCAGCAGGCTGTGGCACCCGACCCGGTCGTCCAGCGCCTTGGCGGACACGAACCCGTCGCCCATCTCCATATACGGCGTGTCGAACACCGCGTAGGTGCCCAGCGGGCACAGCCGCTCGGCCTCCGCCTTGTCCTTCGCGCCCACGTCGATGAACAGCTGGTCGTACTCCAGCACCTTCTCGCGGTCCGCCGCGGTCTGCAGGTGGATGGCCATGGCCCCCACGATGCCGGGGATGCGCTCGTCCCCCAGGCGCAGCCACTTGGACACGACGACGCGCGGGTCCACGCCGCCCACGGGCTTGAAGCGCAGCAGCCCGTCCTCGGCGTAGCCGGTCACGATGAAGCCGACCTCGTCCATGTGCGCGGTCACGACGACCCGGGGCTTTTCAGGGTCGCGCGCGGGCTTGCGGCAAATCAGGTTGCCCATGCGGTCCACGCGCACGTCTTCGCAGTACTTGCGCGCTTCCTCGCGCAGGAGGCCGCGCACCTCCCCCTCGCAGCCCGAGGGCCCGAACGCCTCCACAAGCCGCCTCAGTTCCATAGCGCGTCCTCCCAGTCCCCGCGCACGTCCGCCGCGAAGTGCGCCAGCAGGCGGCCGCACTCCGTCATCGCGCCCAGGTCGATCTGCTCCACGGTCGTGTGCATGTACTTGAGCGGGAGCTCGAGCAGCACCGTCGGGATGCCGCCGCGGCTGGTGGCCACGGCGTCCGCGTCGGTGTAGGTCGCGCCGGGGACGACCCCGTGCTGCACGGGGACCCTGTGGGCCTTCGCCGCGTCCATCAGTTTCCCGCGCAGGAACGGCTGGATGAAGGGGCCCATCGAGGCGACGGGGCTGTCCAGCTTGTGGGTGCGGCCCGGGGGCGCGCCGGGGGTGTCGGCGTGGCAGACGTCCAGCGCGACCGCGAAGTCCGGGTCCACCCCGAAGGACGACGTCAGCGCGCCGCGCGTGCCGACCTCCTCCTGGGACGTCGCGACGAAATAGAGGTCCGCATCGTGGCGCAAACCCTTCAGCAGCGTCAGCGCATGGTACATGACCGCCACGCAGGCGCGGTCGTCGCAGGTCTTGACGGCGACGCGGCCGTTCTTGAGCTCCGTATAGCGGTGCTCCAGCTGGACCTGGTCGCCGATCTGGACCAGTTCGCGCACCTTCTCCGGGGCAAGGCCCAGGTCCACGTGCACGTCCTGCATCCGGTAGTTCTTTTTTCTTTCCTCGTCGGTCAGCAGGTGCGGGGCCTTGGCGCCCACGACGCCGGGGAGGGTCTGCTTCCCGAACACCGTGACCCGCTGCCCGGGCAGGATGCGCGGGTCCACGCCGCCCACGCCGTTCACGCGCAGCGACCCGTCCGCTTCCACCTTGACGACCATCAGCCCGATCTCGTCCGTGTGGGCGAAGAACGCGACCTTGGGGCCGGGGCCCTTCTTGCGCGCGACGACGCTGAACAGCGGGTCCACCCGCACCTCGTCGCACAGCGGCGCGAATGTTTCCCGCACGAACTCCGCCACGGGCCGCTCGTCCCCGGACAGGCCCCGGACGCCGGTAATCTCCCTGAGGAATGCCTCGGTGGTCACTTGTTCACCTCGCCTCAAAGCGCAGCATCCCGGCAGGGACGCTTGAGGGAAAGTATAGCATTTTATCAGGCTTTATGGCAATGCGGCGCCCGCGGCGTGCCGGGCGGCGAGGATGCCGCACGCCCACGCGAACATGAGGTTGTAGCCCCCGGTGTCGCCGTCAACGTCGACCATCTCGCCCAGCGCGTACAGTCCCGGGACGCGGCGGGACTCCAGCGTATCCGGGCGGAAGGACGCGCACGAAAGCCCCCCGGAGGCCGCCTGCGCCCCATCGAACCCGCGCACGCCCAGGACGGGCAGGCGGAAGTCCGACAGCCGCGCGGCGGCGGCGTCGGGCGGCATGCCAGCGAACAGGCGCTCCAGCTTCGGCGGCAACACCCCGGTGAACAGCCGGTCCTCCCCCAGGCGCGCCCGCCGCCCGCGCAGCAGCGCGCGGGCCTTCACGAGCGTGTCCTTCGCGTCGGCCTCGCCGGGCGCGAGCCTGCGCATCAGCGGCTCCCCCAGGCCCAGCAGCGGCGCGAAATTGACGGACACGCTGACCGCCGCGCCCCCCTCCAGCCCCAACACCGCGTCCCGCGCGAGCTGCATCGCGCACACGCCGGAGAGGCCGTCGTCGGTGAACAGCGCCTCGCCCGCGCTCGCGCACACGGGGGCGTCCCCATGGTACAGCGTCAGGTAGGCCGGTACGCGCAGGCCCGAGAGGTCCCGGACGTCCGCCTTGCGGGTCAGCAGCGCGCACAGCGCAGGGCGGAACGGCACCGCCGGGTGCCCGAGGCCGCTGACGATGTCCGCCAGCGCGCCGCTGCCGCCGAGCCGCGGCGCAGCCGGGGAGCCGCCTGCGCACAGGACCCTGGACGCGCGCATGGTTTCGCCGCCCTCCAGCGCCAGCGTGAAGCCACCCGCCTCCGGCCGGATGCCCGTGACCGCGCGCCCGGGGAGGATATCCACAGGCCCGCGGGCGATTTGCGCGAGCAGGCAGTCCAACCCGCTCGCGGCGTGGCCCGTCGCGGGGTAGACGCGGCCGCCCTCCTCCTCGCGCAGCGCAAGCCCGATTCCCTCGAAGAACGCCGCGGCGTCCTTGCCATCGCAGTGCGAGAGCACCGCGCGCGCGAACGCCGCGTCGCCGAAATAGACGGGCTCGCCCGCGTTCATGAGGTTGCAGCGGCCGTTCCCGGTGGCGAGCAGCTTGCGGCCGGGCCGGGGCTCCTTCTCCAGGACCGTCGCCGGGACGCCTGCCTGGGCCAATACGCAGGCGGCGGCGAGGCCCGAAGCCCCGCCGCCGATGAGGGCGACCCGCCCGCTATTTCCTGCTGGGCGCCGCGTTGTAGGCATCCTGGATGGCCTTCATGTGGCCCGCGTCCACCGCGCCGGAGGAGTGCACGCGGCTGTTGAGGAAGTGGATGCACAGCTGGCCGTTGAAGTCGTTGCCGGCGACGCTGTCGCCCTCGGGGTAGTTGTGCGGCACGCCGTACAGCGACGCCGCGAAGGTGCGGCCCTTGATGGTGATCCACACCGGCCTGCGGCCGTAGAGGTTCTTCTCCAGGATCTCCTGGGAGGATTTCACGCCGTAGACCCGGCACAGCGCCGCGGTGTCCGCGGCCGTCGCGGGCTCGCCGTCCACGTGGGAGCCGCCCGCCCAGCGCTTGATGCGCAGCGAGACGCCGGTGCGCACGTCGGTCATGATGGCGATCTGCCCGCGGCCCCAGAAGGCGTTGATGTCCCCGGTGTACCAGTCCACCAGCTCGACCGGGTAGATCGTCGGGGTGACGGTGCTGCCGCCGCCGCCCGGGTTGTAGGTGTCCTCCGGGACGGTGTTGTACAGCTTGTGCTGGGTGGCCGGGCCCGCGATGCCGTCCACGAACAGCCCCTTGTCCTTCTGGTAAGCCTTGACGGCGTCCACGGTCTGGGAGTTGTACGTGCCGGTGACGTACGCGGCCTGGAGGTACCCCAGGCGGCTGAGCTCCTGCTGCAGCCTGGTCACGTCCTCGCCCGTGGAGCCCAGCTCCAGCGTGCGGTAGCTGGCGGGCGGCGGCGCGTCCGGGTCGCCCGCGTCGTTGAGCATCTGCTCCTCGGTCTTGGTCAGGACGCGCAGCATGTCGCCGCGGATCCAGCCGGTGGTCCCGCCCGCGGTGGCGCGGTACCAGGTGTAGCCGCCCGCCGCCTCGGTCTGCCCGGTGAGCCGGGCGACCGTGCCGGCCTTGTACAGCGTGGTCAGCGCCTTGGCCGTCCCGCTCGCCGCGGCGCGCACCAGCACCTTTTCCATGCGGGTGACCGCGGTGTTGCTCATGTCCTCCGGCCTGGGGGTGGGGGTCACGGGGACGGGCGTGGGGGTGGGCCGGGAGGCCACGTAGGCCGTGTACTCCTGCGGGGTCATCAGCCGCGCGGTAGAGCTGAGGAGGTACCCCTCCTGCCCGTTGTAGACGATCTTGAACCACAGCTTGCCCCCGGAGGTGGCGGCGCCGCGGAACTCGAACGCCTCGCCGGCCTGGGCGATCTGCCCGAGCACCGCCGCGTCCTGGCTGGGGGACTTGCGCACGTAGACGCTGGTCATCACGGTCAGGACGTAGCCCAGGGTCGGGGGGGTGTTGTCGCCCGCGGGGGCGGAGATGGAGGGGATGGTGCCGTTGGTGAGGTAGGCCATCACCTCGGCCTGGGTCAGCTGCCGTACGCAGTCGGATCGCAGGAAGCCTGGCCGGTTGCCGGACACCACGGGGAACCAGTTGTAGCCGCCCTGCGTCTGGATGGTGCCGGTGAGGGGCAGGACGACGCCCTTGTCCACGACGCCCACGGTGCCGCCGCCCGGGAGGGCGCGCAGGTTGATGCCGCCCTTTGTGGTGATGATGTAGCCCATCATGCCCGCGCCGGTGCCCGGCGGGGTGGGGGCGGGCGTCGCGCCGGAACCCGGCGCGTTGAGGCGGACGA
>DATHTQ010000230.1:0-2258 GCA_035463055.1 Candidatus Limnocylindria bacterium | reverse complement strand
GGCGGCGTCAAGATCCCGATGGTGCTGCCAAACGACAGGCAGGCGATACACGCCTGCATGAAGACGAGCAACCTCCAGGACTGGGAGAAGGCGACGGTCGTGCGCGTGCGCAACACCCTGTGCCTGGAGGAGATCGAGGTGTCCGAGAACCTGCTGCCGCAAGTCAGGGAGGACGGCCGGATGGAAATCATGGGGGAACCTTCCGACCTCCCGTTTGACGCGGAGGGCAACCTGTTCTGACTTGCGCCGCGTGCGGATGGTGCGCCGGGTTCGTGTACGACAGCCTGATGCAAGGGGGAAATCAGGAGTTTTCCTCATTTTTTCGCATTTTTCGGTTGACACGCCCCGGCTGTTGGAATAGCCTGTGTCTGCCCATCGGGGAACAGCATACCTGACCGGCGCCATGCGCCCGCGACGCCGCGCGGCGTCTGCGATTGCGCGGCGCGGGGCAAGCCGTGCCCCCACGGGAGGGATGCCTCCAATGTCAGGCAGGAACGGGGTTTTGGATGAAAAGGCTAAGCATCGCCGCCATATTGCTCGTACTGGTTGTCACGCTTGGATGTTTGCCGGTGTCCGCGGAGGCTGCACCGCTTTCGGTGACGGTTGCGCTGGACAGGGCCACCGTCGCTGTCGGGGAGACGCTTACAGGGCATTGGACCGCCTCGGGCGGCACCGCGCTATATTCCAACCTTATCACGACCTCGTGGATCGTCCGCTCGGCGGGCAGCAACCTGACCTACACCGCGGTCGTCGCCAGCGACGGCGCCGGCGGGTTTGAAAGCAGCTTTACGCCGGCGACCGGTGAATCCCTGTACCTGCGCGTCACCGTGAGGGACGCCGCGGGGATAAGCGTATCCGCGGAAACGCCCGTTATCCCGGTGACCGGGGCGGCGCCGGTGGAGCCCCTTGCCATCACGGTCTCGCTGGACAAGGCGTCCGTGGCCATTGGCGAGGCGGTGACGGCGCAGTGGTCCGTCACGGGCGGCGAATCCCCGTACCAGCCCCTCATCACCACCATGTGGTACGCCGGCGGAGCGACGACGACCGCCCGGGTCGAAACGCTGGGCGGCGGCGCCTTCTCGAGCAGTTTCACGCCCGCGTCCGGGACGTCGGTCCAGCTGCGCGTTTCCATGCGGGACGCCGCCGGGAGGACCGAAAGCGTATATTCCGCCGCGATACCCGTCTATTTCCAGTACGCGCAGGGGCTGTCCCTGCAGCCCGCTTCCCTGGAGGTGCACGCGCAGGAAAGCGCGGCCCTCCAGGCGGTCCTCGCGCCTGCCAACGCGTCCGACAAGCGCGTTGCCTGGTCCAGCAGCGATGCGGCGGTCGCCTCCGTGGACGGCGACGGGCTGGTCCGGGGCGTGTCGGAAGGCGAGGCGGTCATCACCGCGACGGCCATGGACGGCTCCGGCGTGTCCGCGCAGGCGGCGGTGCGGATCCTGCCGCCCATCCCGGTGGACAGCGTCACGCTGTCCGGCGGCGTGCGGGTCAACGTGGGCGGCGCCGCAAGGCTCACGGCCGCGGTCCTGCCCGGCAACGCCGCGGACAAGACCCTTGTGTGGACGACGGGCGATGCGCGGATCGCCACGGTGGCGGACGGCGTGGTGACCGGGATGGGCTATGGGGAGACCACCGTCACCGCGACCGCGGCCTCCGGGGCCCATGCGACAGAAACCGTTACCGTGGACCCGGCTGTCCGGCAGCTGCGGGCCCTGGCGTACGACGTGGGGTTCAGCATCGTCAGCGGGTCGCGCTGCATCAGCTTCACCGCCGGGGCGGAGTACGGCACGCCGCCCTACCGCTTGCGGCTGAAGCTGTATTTCGACGGCACCCTGAAGACCGCGTCGGAATACATAGTAAGCGCCGCGGAGGATTTCCTCGTTCCCGTTGGGAGCGCCGCGATCAATGCGCGCGTGGCCGTCACCGCGGACGTGACGGACGCCGCGGGGCACGAGTCCTCTGCTTCGGCCTCCGCGCTTATACTCGCGGACGGACTGAACATCGGCATCACCCAGCTGGACGAAGTCCCGCCGATGACGCTTGCATCCGGCGTTGCGCTGGACAGGTCCGAAGCCACCCTTGAAATGGGCGGGCAGGTGACGCTGGCGGCCGCCGTGTCGCCCTCCGGCGCGACCGTAAGGCGCGTGGCGTGGGCCAGCGCCAACCCAGCCGTCGCGGCGGTGGACGCCGGGGGGCGCGTCACGGCCCTCAAGCCGGGTACGGCGGAAGTCACCGCGGTCACGATGGACGGAAGCAAC
>DATHTQ010000229.1:0-1607 GCA_035463055.1 Candidatus Limnocylindria bacterium | reverse complement strand
TTCACCAAGCTGACCGCGATGGAGAACCTGCGGTTCTTCCAGGGGTTCTACAAGAAGACCGCCGACGTCGAAGGGATGATGAAGCGGGTGGGTCTGTGGGACCACCGCGACGTGCGGGTGGGCGAATACTCGAAGGGCATGAAGGTCCGGCTGAACTTCGTTCGTGCAATGCTCAACGCGCCGCGCATCCTCTTCCTGGACGAGGTGACCAACGGGCTGGACCCGGTCAACGCGCGGATCATCAAGGACATGATCGCGGAGTTCCGGGCCGCGGGCGGGACCGTGTTCCTCACCACGCACCTGATGAGCGACGTGGAGCAGCTGTGCGACCGCGTGGCCTTCTGCGTGGACGGAGCGCTCGCGGAAGTGTCCACCCCGCGCGAGCTCAAGCTGCGCTACGGCACGCGCGAAGTCACGCTGGAATACCGGGAAGACGGGAACCTGACGCGGCGCAGCTTCCCGATGGCAGGCATTGGCGAGAACGGGGACTTCCTCGGCATCCTCCAGGGGAAGGAACTCGAGACCATCCACAGCGGAGAGACGAGCATGGAGGAAATCTTCATCCGTGTCACGGGGGTGAAGGCGGTATGAGCAGCCTGTGGAAGCTGTTCCGGGGCGAGATGAAGCGGATGATCAGCTACAAGATCCTCCCCGTCAGCATCGCTACCTCGATTATCTGGGTCGTGCTGTTCTGGCTGCTGTCCGCCTCGGAGGCGCAGCGGTTCGCGCCGCTGCTGCTGTACATGGACGCGGGCGTCATGAGCCTGCTGCTCGCCGGGGCGTTCCACCACCTGGAGCGCACCGACGGCACGGTGAAGACCATGCTGGTGCTTCCGGTCTCCACGGGGCAGGTCATCCTGGCCAAGGCACTGGCTGCGGCAGCGATCGGGCTGGTGTCGGCGGCAATCGTGAGCGCGGCGCTGTACTTCCTGCACGGCATCGTGCTCCGCTTCGCCGCCCTGGTGCCCGCGGTCGCGGCCGCCGCAGTGGCCCATGCGGCCCTGGGCCTCGTCATCGCGCTGCGGGCCAGGGATTTCTCCGGCACCCTGGGCGGCGTGATGCTGTTCATCCTGCTGCTGTTCGTCCCTGCCATCCTGCTGGAACTGGGCGTCATCCCCCGCAGCGCGGTCTGGCTGGTAATGCTGTCGCCCTCCGCGTCCGGGACCGAGGCGCTGAACTACGCCGCCCGCAACAACGCGGACGCGCTTAAGGCGTGGGCGGGCATCCTCTACCTGGCGGCCCTGGCGGGCGCGCTCTACCGGTTCGTCGTACTCCGGCTGTTCAGAAGCCATGCGAGCGTGGGGTGATTATTGTGAATAAATACGTTGGGCTTCTCCGTTTCGAGGCCAAGGGGCTGCTGCGCGACCCCATCACCGTGCTGCTGCTGGCCTTCCCCGCCCTGCTGCTGGTACTTTCGAGCTACGTCCTGCCCCTGGTGCTGCGCTCCCTGCCGCCGATGGAGGCTATGAGCGCGCAGGGCGTCACCCTCGTGATGCTCATCAGCGTCGCGTCCTTCGGGGGTGTCATGGCGGGTGCCATGGCCACTTTCGTGCTGCTGGACCACAAGGACGAGCACACGCTGCACACCATCGCCGCGACCCCGCTGG
>DATHTQ010000228.1:0-9829 GCA_035463055.1 Candidatus Limnocylindria bacterium | reverse complement strand
GTGTACTGCGCGTCGGGGGCCCGGGAGGGGACGGGCCCGTCGTAGCGCGGCACCGACTGGTACGGCAGGTTCGTGTCCGTCTCCAGCACTATGCCGCCGTTCATCCAGGTCACGGTGTACGTGGCGCTGTAGGTGACGGTGATCTTCACGGAATGCACCGTGGTGGTGGTCGAGACCCACGGCCCGCTCATGAGGATATGCACCATCATCCCGTGCCCCGTCACCTGGACGCTGAAGTCGGGGGAAAGGCCCGCGACGGAGGTGTAGTCCTTCCCGATGGTGGTGGTGACCCCCTGGGTGAACATGAACGTCTGGGTGGTGTTGTGCACCTTGACGCTGAGGTAGGTGGCGTCGGCGCTGGGGCCGTCCCCGGCGTTCTTCTGCCCCGTGATCTCGACCCGCACCTTCGAGATGACCGCGCTGGCGGGGATGGCCGGCCCCGCGAACTGCCGCACGGTCGGTTGCTGCTGGTCGTTGAGGCCCAGGTAGTACGGACCGAGGCGGGTCACGCTCTTCACTTCCGCGAAAGCCGTCCCCGCGCACAGCAATGCCGCCAGCAGCGCGGCCAGGAACGCGGCGGGCCTGGGGGACCGTGTATGCCTTCTCATCCGTTGCACCTCCGGCGCATGTCCCGTGCGCAAAGGGGCCCGCGGGCGCGGGCTCCCGGCGCGTATCTTCTGTTGCCAGCCTATCGGGCGGCCCAAAGCGGCGGCCGCCGTCCCAGCGCAATTGTTCGGGAACGGCGGCCGCTGCGCAATGTTCTGTTTGGATATGCGTTATACGGATCGGCGGTTTCCGGGCTTCAGGGCGTCACTGCCACACGCTGTTGACGGTCTCCCCGCGCAGGAAGGACGCGAGGTTGTCTACCGCGGTGTCCATCAGGCGCTGGCGCGACGCCTTGTTCGCCCAGGCGATGTGGGGCGTGATGATGCAGTTGGGAAGGCCCAGCAGCGGGTTGTCCGCCGCGATCGGCTCCGAGGAGACCACGTCCACCGCCGCGGCGTACACCTTGCCGGACAGCAGGGCTTCGCGCAGCGCCTTCTCGTCCACGAGCGCGCCGCGCGACGTGTTGACCAGGATGACGCCGTCCCGCATCTTCGCGATGGACCCCGCGTTGACCATGCCGCGGTTGTCCGCGGTCAGCGGGCAGTGCAGGGAAATCACGTCGCTGCGGGCGAGCAGCTCGTCCAGCGATACCAGGCCCTCCTGCCGGCTCACCGGGTCGTTGGCCACGACCTCCATGCCGAAGGCGCGCGCGATGTCCGCCGTCGCCCTGCCGATGCGCCCGTACCCGACGATGCCCATGACCTTGCCCTTGAGCTCGATGAGCGGGTAGTCCCAGAAGCAGTAGTCGCGGCACGCGGTCCACTTGCCCTGCTGCACCATCTGGTTGTGGTGGCCCACGTGGTGGCACACCTCCAGCAGCAGCGCGAACACGAACTGCGCCACCGCCTGCGTGCCGTAGGAGGGTACGTTGCACAGGGGGATGCCCCGCTCCTTCGCGGCCCCGACGTCCACGACGTCGTAGCCGGTCGCCAGCATGCCGATGTAGCGCAGCGCCGGCGCGCCCAGGATGGTCTCCCGGGTCAGGGGCGTCTTGTTGGTCAGCACCGCGCCCGCGCCCGCGATGCGCGCGGGCACGTCCTGCGGCTGCGTGTGGTCGTATACCGTCAGTTCGCCCAGCGCCTCCAGGCCCGCCCAGCTCAGGTCCCCCGGGTTCTCGGTGTATCCGTCCAAAACAACAATTTTCATGGCTCTCCTCCCGTACATATCACCCCGAACAGGGTCAGGCGTCCCGCAGCATCCTCCAGGCGTCGCGGATGACGCGCTTGGAGCCCGCCAGCACCGCGTCCGCGTCCTCGTCCCCCTGCGGCGCGACCTCGGTGGACAGCACCACCGGGGTCGCCCGGCCCTCGAATCCTTCGTTCCGCAGCACGCGCAGGAACGCGGCCAGCTCCGCCGCGCCGTGCTCGCCGTTCGGGACCCCGAAGCGCGGGTGCCGGTCGCCGTAGGCGGGCGCGCCGGGCTTCATGACCGCGGTGCCGACGTGCAGGTGGCGGATATGGGGCTTCAATGTCTTGATGACGTATTCGGCGCCCTCGTGGGTGACGGGGATGTGGGAGAGGTCCACCAGCAGGCCGAAGTTGGGGCAGTCCCGCGTGACCATTTCGGCGTAGCGCGCGGCCAGCGGCGCGGGGCCGATGAGCACGGCCTTGTCCACGTCGTAGTCGAACACTTCCAGATTGACCTGGATTCCCTTGTCCGCCGCGTAGGCGCACACGGCCTTCGTGGTCTTCACGAGTCTCTCCAGCATCGCGTCCCGGTGCTCCGGCTGCCACTTGCCCGCGAGGAACGCCATGCCCTCCGCGCCGATGAACGCCGCCTCGTCCACGGCCTCCAGCAGGGCCTTCTCGGCCCTGAGGCGCTCCGCCTCGTCCAGCGCGTTGGGGTTGAGGCCGCCGCCCAGCAGCACCGGGTGCGCCCCGTGGAACACGCGCATATTGGCGGAGGCGAGCAGGTCCCGCGTCTGGCGGCGCTCCGCCTCGTCCGGGATGCGGCCGATTTCAACGGCGCTGAAGAAGTCATCCGCGCAGAGTTTCTTGATGGGCTCCAGGTAGCCGTACCTTGCGGGCGGGAAGCTCATCCACTGCAGGGTCCCCAGGCAATAGGCGTCGTGGATGCTGCCGTTCATGCGGTCACCCTCCTGTCGGCGGCGCCCTGCGCCATCCTCGCGCACAGCCGGTACGCGTCCTCGAACGGGGTCGTCAGGCACGCGCCGGTGCCCGCGATGTCGTACGCGGTGCCGTGCGCGGGCGTCGTGATGGGGTGCGGCAGGCCCGCGGAGACCGTCACGCAGTGCATGAAGTCCTGCAGCTTGATGGCGATCTGCCCCTGGTCGTGGTAGAGCGTCACCGCCATGTCGTACTTCTCGCGGAAGAGCCGGGGGAACAGCGTGTCCGGCGGGAAGGGGCCCTCCAGCGGGATGCCCTCGCGGTTGGCGAGCGCCACCGCCGGGATGATGACGTCGATTTCCTCGCGCCCGCAGGTGCCGTTCTCGCCGTTGTGCGGGTTGAGGCCCGCCACCGCGATCTTCGGGCGCGCGACGCCGGTCTGCTCCAGGATGCGCATGCCCAGCCGCGCCGCCTCCAGGATGCTGTCCACCGTGATGGCCGCAACGACGTCCCGGAAGGGGATGTGGCTGGTCACGCGCACGTTCCACAGGCCGTTCAGGTAATTCGCCTCGCCGTAGCCGCTTTTCTGCCCGTAGACGTGGGCGAACATCTCGTGCTCGCTGGGGAAGGCGTAGCCGCCCGCCTTCATCGCGCCCTTGTTGAGCGGCGCGAAGCAGAAGCCGTCCAGCAGGCCCTCCCGGCACAGGCGGATGCACTCCACCGCCGCGTCGCCCTGGTCGCGCCCGTTCTCCGGCGTGCCCACGGACATCCGCACCTTTTCAATGTCGAGGCTCCCGAAGGGGAGCAGCGCCACCCCGGCGCGGGAGGGGTCAGCCTCGGAGGGCGACTGGATGATGTAGTAGGGGAACGACACGCCCGCGTGGCGCATCCCGCGCTTCAGCAGCGCCTCCTGGCCGACGATGACGGGCGTGGCGTGGCGGGCGAGGTGCCCGGAGGCGGCGGCCTTGCAGACCAGCTCCGCCCCGATGCCCGCGGCGTCCCCCATCGTGATGCCGATGACCGGGCGTATGTCCATGGACGGCGTTTCCTTTCGCGGTGTCATTTGGTTGCGCCGGGCGTCACGCCTGGCTGACGGGCAGGTGCCGGCGCGCCCCTCCCATGAGCAGCGCCGCCGCCTGCGCGCCGACGCGCTCCAGCGGGACGAACAGCACGAGCGTCAGGTGCTGGTACAGCAGCAGGAACTTCCCGTCGGTCACGGCGTGGGTGAAGTAGGGCCAGGCGACCTTCATGGCGGACACGCCGCTGGACCGGGCCGCCCAGTCCGGGTGCGCCTGCAGCGTATGCGGGCCGAAGAAACCCTCCGGCGCCATGCCCGGGGCCAGCTTCTTCCGCATGACCCAGTTCACCAGCCGCACCGGCCGGTACAGCATCACGAGGCCCAATACCGCGGCCGCCACGCCCGCATAACATAAGGCGGGCATGAACCCATAGGGCGTGGCGGTGCCGCGTGCCAGGGAAATAACGCCGTACAGGCTCCCCGCGCCGGTCCACAGCAGGACGGCCGCGAGGATGAGCTGTGCGGGCTGCAGCAGCCTGGCTTGCCGCGTGCGCCGCTCGTGCAGCGCGTTGACGCGCAGGTATTCCTCCAGGGTGAACGTATACTCCGACGCGAGCGCGCCCTCGCCTTCGTACGGCGGCATGGGCTGCAGGGCGGCGGGGGCGTCCCGCCCTTCCACGACCCTCGCGCGCAGGGCCTCCGGGGCGGAGGCATCGCCGCCCTGCTTCAGGGCAGAGGCGGGGACGAACTCCGCCGCGCCGTCGCCCAGCAGGAACAACAGCCCTTCCTTGTAGGCGGTCAGCCCCGCGACGTTGGAGTAGCGCATCGCGTGGTCCACGTGCCCGCTGCGGAAGGCGAGGCGGTCAGGAAGGAACTCCGCCTCGTGCGCCCCGACGGCGCCCCGGGGGATGCGGCCCGCCTGGAGGTCCGCCTTGAAGGACAGCGCGGGCAGCAGGCGCGGGTGGTCCGGGAGCATCAGCAGCAGGAACGCGGCGATGCCGCTGAGGTAGGCGACCGGGTCGTTCACGTCCAGCGTGCCGCGCATGACGGCGGTGGAGAGGTACACCGCGCAGCCGCCCGCGAGCCGCAGGAACACCCGCGCCAGCAGGGTGTCGCGGTGCCGCCGGGCGCTGAGCAGCGACCGGGCCTGCAGGAACACGCCCTTGTCGTACGTATAGGCCAGTTTCAGGTGCCACCTCCGCGGGTCAGTGGGGGAAAAAGGAAGCCGCCGGCCCGCAAGGCCGCGGGCCGGCGGGGGATGGGGTCAGATCTCGAAGGTGCGCTTCTTGCCGCGCAGGTTGCTGTACAGCGCGGTCAGGATGGACGCGACGGCGAGGATGAGCAGGATGGAGCTCAGCGGCGAGTTGCTGAACGCCCGGAAATAGCTGCCGCGCGAGATGATGAGCGCGCGGCGCAGGTTGGCCTCCATGATCTTGCCCAGGACGAACCCGAGCACGATGGCGGCGCTGGGGACGTTGAACTTGCGCATGACGACGCCCAGGATGCCGACGATGAGCGCGATATACATCGAGAACACCTCGCCGGAGTAGGCGAACGTGCCCGTGAACACCAGCGCGATGATGACGGAGATGAGCACGGGCTTGGGGATGGAGGTGATGCGCATCGCGGACTTGATGCACGCCCAGCCGATCCAGATCATGAAGAAGTTGGCGACGAACAGGGACACGAACAGCCCGTAGGGGACCTCGGGGCGGCTGGTGAACAGCATCGGGCCCGCGTTGATGCCGTGGATGGAGAACGCCGCGAGCATGATGGCCGTCGAGTTGGAGCCCGGGATGCCCAGGGACAGCAGCGGCACCATCGCGCCGCCGGTGGCGCCGTTGTTGGCGGACTCGGGGGCGACGACGCCCAGCGGGTTGCCCTCGCCGAAGCCGGTCTGGCGGGAGAAGCGCTTGGTCTCGTTGTAGGAGAGGAAGGCCGCCGCCGTCGCGCCCGCGCCGGGCATGACGCCCACCAGCGTGCCGATGGTGGAGCCGAATACCATCCACGGGACCAGGGGCTTGATTTCCTTCCACTTGGGCATGCCCAGGTCCGGCTTGACGCCGCCGACGTTCAGGTCGGTGCCGGCCTTGTAGCGCTGCGCCTGGTCGAACATCTCGGTGATGGCGTACAGGCCCATCATCAGCGCCACCATCGAGATGCCGCTGTTGAGGTTGAGCAGGCCGAACGTGAAGCGCTTGGCGCCCGTGAAGGTGTCGAAGCCGATGGTGGACAGCAGGATGCCGAACAGCCCCGCCAGGATGCCCTTGAACACGTTGCGCTCGCCCAGGGAGCAAACCATGGACAGCCCCAGGAACGCGAGGGCGAAATACTCCGCGGGCCCGAACGCCAGGGCGACCTTGGCCAGCGGGATGGCGAGGATGACCAGGAACGCCGCGCTGTACAGCCCGCCGAACACGGAGGAGAACAGCGAGACGTACAGGCCCAGGCCCGTGCGCCCCTTCTTGTGCAGCGGGTAGCCGTCGATGATGGTGCACGCCGCCGCGTTGGTGCCCGGCACGCCGATGAGCACCGCCGGGATGGAGCCGCCGTACTCGCCGCCGCAGTACACGCCCGCGAGCATCATGATGGCGACCGTGCTGTCCATCGTGTAGGTGAAGGGCAGCAGCAGCGCCATCGCGATGGTCGCGTTGATGCCCGGGATGATGCCGCCCACGGTGCCCCACAGGACGCCGAAGGCGATGAACAGCAGCGCCTCGACCGTAAAGACCTCCGCGATGCCGTGTTGCAATGCTTCCAACATGCGATCCCCTCCTTACAGTCGGATGCCGAGGCTGTCGATCGTTGTTCTCATGAACCCAAGCGGCAGGTTCACCCGCAGGAGGGAGTAGAACAACAGGAAGAGCACCAGCGTGGCGACGACGCTGATGAGGATGACGGGGAGGGGCTTGCGCCTTCCCAGGGTGACCAGGATGCTGGCGATGAGCAGCGGCGTCGCGATGAGGTACCCCAGCACGGGCAGCAGCAGGATGTAGGCGACGCTGATGGCCGTCAGGGCGACCGTGACCAGCAGCTCGCCGCGGGTGAAGAACGGCTTGCCCTTGCCCTCCTTCTTCAGCAGGAAGGAGCCGACGATGAGGAGCACGCCGATGCCGGCGATGCCGGCGGCGAGGATCTTGGGGATGCCGCCGGGCCCCGCCGGGTCGGCCCCCAGCATGACCCTCCACCTGCTCGCGGAGAAATAGGCGAGGACGCCGAGGACGACACAGCCGATGCCGAGGTACCGGTCATTGCGTTCGAACAAGGTAGCTGCCCCCTTTCAGGCGCGGATTACGAGGATTGCGGCCGAATCCTGCGATTCGGCCGCATGGTTGTTTCGGGCGCCGCAGGGCGTCAGTCGAGGCCCAGGGTGGCCTTGAGCAGGTCGGTCTGGTCCTTCATGGTCTGGGTGAACTCGTCGCCGGTGCGGATGTCGACGATGAGCGCGTTGTTGGCCACGTAGTCCAGGAAGAGGGGCTCCTCGGCGAGGACGCGCAGCTGCGCGACGACGGCGTCAACGGTCGCCTGGTCCATGCCCTTGGGGCCCAGGATGCCGCGGATCTTGGTGATGTTGATGTCCGGCTGGCCCAGCTCGGCCACGGTGGGGACGTCCTCGAAGCCTTCGAGGTTCAGGGGGTTGAAGGACGCGACGATCTTGAGGTTGCCGGCCTTGGCGCCCTCGGCCAGCTCGGCGAACTCGCCGATGGCCGCGGTCAGGTGGCCGCCCATCAGGGAAGCCGCCGCGTCGCCGCCGCCCTCGAACGGCACGAGGTTGACCTGCACGCCGAAGTACTTCATGACTTCCAGGCCCGCGACGAAGCCCAGCTCGCCCGCGACGCCGCCCGCCCATGCCTGCATGCCGGGGTTGGCCTTCGCGTCGGCGATGAGCTCCTCAAAGGTGTTGAAGGGGCTGTTGCCGGGGACGGCGATGACCATCGGGTCGATGAGCATCATCGCGATGGGGGTGAAGTCCTCATAGTTGACGTCCAGGCCGTTGAGCAGCGGGGAGGTCAGGATGGTGGAGGAGATGCCCAGCAGCGTGTAGCCGTCCGGCTTCGCCTGGGTCACGTAGTTCCACGACACGGCGCCGGAGCCGCCCGGCATGTTGTTGATGACCCAGCCCACGTGCTTGGTCTTGCCCGCGGCGGCCGCGTCGGCGAGCGCGCGGTCGAACTGGCGCAGCATGATGTCGCCGCCGGACCCGATGCTGGAGTGGTAGACGACCTCGACGGTCTTCTCGGGATACTCGGCCAGGGCGGAAACGGTGCCCAGGGCCAGGGCGGCGGCCAGCGCCAGGAGCAGGAAGGACTTGAGTTTCTTGGCCATGTTGGTTCTCCTTTTTTATTTTTAAGCCATATGCGGCTTAAGCCCGTGTCGCGGGGCGGCCGCCTGCCGCCCGGTGGGGAGCCTCAGGCGTTGGCGCGCAGCCGCTCGCAGATGGCCTCGCCCATCCGCTGGGTGGAGGCGCTGCCGCCCAAATCCGGCGTCACGTCGCGCCCTTCGCGCAGCGTGGCCTCGACGGCCTCCTGGATGCGCTCCGCCGCGCGCACGCCCTCCTGGTCGCCCTTCTTGTTCGCCAGCCAGGACAGCATCATCTGCGCGGAGATGACCATCGCGTAGGGGTTGGCGATGTTCTTGCCGTAGATGTCGGGGGCGGAGCCGTGGGTCGCCTGTGCCATGCACCACTGCGGCCCCACGCACAGCCCGGGCGCCATGCCCAGGCCGCCGACCATGCCCGCGGCCTCGTCGGAGAGGATGTCGCCGAACATGTTGGTGGTGACCGCGACGTCGTACTTCTCCGGCGTCATCAGCATCTTCATCGCGAAGGTGTCCACGACGCAGGTGTCCAGCTGGACGTCCGGGTAGTCGGCCGCGACCTCGCGGCACGCCTCCAGGAACAGCGAGCAGCCCAGCTTGAACACGGTGTTCTTGTGGATGGCCGTCACCTTCCTCAGCTTCCCGCGCTGGCGGGCGAGCTCGAACGCGGTGCGCGCCGCCATGGACGAGTTGCGCCGCGTGATGACGCGCAGGGACAGCGCGATGTCCGGCGTGGGCATGCAGTCGCTGGTGCCCCTGTACATGTTGCGGTCCGGCTGGAAGCCCTCGTTGTTCTCGCGAACGATGACGAGGTCGGTCGCCGGGTTGATGCACTTGACGCCCGGCATCGCCCTGGCGGGGCGGATGTTGCTGACCAGGTCGAACTCCCGCCGCAGGATGGGGTGCGGGTTGATGCAGCTGGGGTCCTTGGGGTAGGCCATGTGGCCGATGGGCCCCAGGATCCACCCGTCCAGGGTGCGCAGGGTGCGCATGGTGCTCTCCGGCAGGGAGTGCCCGTGCTCCAAAAATGAGGAGTAGCCCACCGGCAGCGGCACCCACTCCACGTCCACGCCGGGCGCGTTCTCCACCGCGGCCTTGAGGACGTCCACGGCGACGGGGACGATTTCCAGGCCGATGTCGTCGCCGTTCAGTATCCCGATCTTGTACGTCGCCAAGTCAGACCTCCGCCTGCGCTTCCTGTGGTGCCTGCCCGGCCGGGGCTTCGTGTTTCTTCGCGTTGATGTCCTTGATGATGTCCGCGCAGCGCACCTGGTTGAAGATGCCGCAGTAGCAGAAGTTCGAGAGCTGGATGGCGCCCTCCTCGGGCGTGATGCGGCTGCGGTCCACCTGGTTGATGACATGCTGGACGAACTTCGGCGGGATCATGTGGTGGCCGCACATCGTCGTGATGGAGAGGATGTCGTCGTCCGGCAGGATGCCCTTGTTGCCCCATACGCCCAGGGAGAAGTTGGCGGAGTGCGGCTTGACGCCCGCCTCGTGGCAGCAGGGGATGACCTCCGACAGCACGCCCGTGATGACGCAGGACTGGTCGATGTCCGCGGCCTTGACCTCCTTCAGGAACCCGATGACCTGCTCGCGCCTGGTGAACACGCCGCGGATGCGGGACTTGTCGGTGAGCTTGTCCTTGATCTCGGCGGAATCGAAGCGCGTGATGGGGCCGGTCTTCACGTCGCCCCAGTTCTCGCTGCCCTGGCGCTCGGCGGCCTCGATATAGATGAGGGCCTTGGGCTTGATGTTCTTGTCGTTGACGCCCTTGGTCTGGTACATGAACCAGTTGAAGTCCTTCTTCTGGGACTCGATG
>DATHTQ010000227.1:0-1587 GCA_035463055.1 Candidatus Limnocylindria bacterium | reverse complement strand
GAGCGCGCGCGCCGCGCCAGCGCCGCTTCGTACAGCGGACGCAGCACCTCCGGGCGGCGCTCATCCGTGAAGACCGCCCGGTCCGGGAGGGTGCGGAAGCGATCGATCTTGAAGCGTGGCGGTCCCAAGAGCACCTGCCGCTGCGAGCGGATCCGGTCGATCGAACAGACGATAATATTGAGCGACAGCAGGACCATCAGCACCTGGAACCACCAGGAGTGGTACATGTCGAACAGGCCGAGCACGCCGAAGAAGCGGTAGAGCGTCTCCCCGAAGGCCGACACGTAGGCCGCCGGGTCGCTGTTCTGCGGGATGAGGGTGCCGATGATGGAGGTGGCGGCCAGGGAGAGCAGCAGGACAAGGGTCAGCTTGACGGACGCCAGGAGGTTCCAGATGGCGTCCGCCGAGCCGGTGGAGGTCGTCTGCGCGGCCATCGCTGAAGCGCGGTCCTGTCCGAAGGGCGGAGGAGATTCCCGGGCCGCCGTCCGCGGGCGCGGCGGCGGTGGGAGACTGCATGAGAGCGGGTTGTGATATCACAGCCGCGGGCCCCCTGCAACCGGGCGGCGCGTGCGGCCCGGGTGCGCGGGGGCCGAGTGCGGGCGGTCAGGCTTTGACGTAGACGCCCCGGGCCTTGGCCTGGATCATCCCTTTCTTGGTCAGCTTGTACAGGGCGTTGCTCAGCTGACGGTCGCCCAGTTCGGTCTTGCTCTTCAGTTGGGCGATGCTGATGCCGCTTCGGCTGCGCTTGATCGCCCCGTACACCGAATCGAGCACCGTGTCGCGCCGCACCCCCGACCCGCCGTTGCTGTCGGCCCCCCCACGGCGCTCGCCGCGGCGGCCTTCGCCGGCGACCTGCCGGGCGACATGCGTTGCGATTTTCTCGAGGCGCCGGTTCAGACCCGAGAGCGCCCGGGACACTTCCTTTAGTTCGTCCTGAAGAGTAGCCATTGAAGGCCTCCTGACATCGTGGTGATGACCGCACGGTCTCGAAGCAAACTAGTACAGGCCCGCGGACAAGTCAATTCAGCGCCGGCGCGGTCGGGGGTAGAATTTCTTCCGTCCCGCGCGGCCGGTTTTTTCTTCGCCGAGTGGGTGCTGCGGGGTTGCGCACGCACGTTTGCTCCACGGGCACGGATGGGCCGGGAAGTCGCGCTCAAGACTCGCGGCGGGACGCCGCTCCCGCAGCATCAATCAGCATCCTTGTTCTCTCCCCATCCTATCCCGCATCCCCGCATCCGGTATCCAGTATCCTTTCCCGTATCCCGCATCGAGGTGCGCCGAAAAACCCATGACCCACCGCCGCGATTCTGGTACACAGGTTCGCTGGCAGCTCCATTGAACCTCCACCCCGGTGCGGGATGATCCGCCGCCGGGCGTCCGGACTCCGGGACTACCGTCATGACCGATCGCACCTCTTCCGCCTGCGACGCTCCCTTGGGGGCCGGGGGGTTGAACGACGCGCAGCGCGCGGCCGTCGAGCACACGACCGGGCCGTTGCTCGTCATCGCGGGCGCCGGGAGCGGCAAGACCCGCACCCTCACCCATCGGGTCGCCCGGCTGGTCGACAGCGGAGTGCCGCCCGCGGCC
>DATHTQ010000226.1:0-1828 GCA_035463055.1 Candidatus Limnocylindria bacterium | reverse complement strand
GTGATGCTGTACAACCTGTACGGCGGCCACTCGGGGCCCGGCCCCAAGGCTTCCGCGGAGTTCATCCGCGCCACCCTCCGCAAGGCGCGCAAGCACCTGGGCGACGACGTGCACGCGGCCCTGGCCACCGGCGGGTACGTCTGGATGGAGGGCATGGGCGTCCAGAGCGTCACGGAGAAGCAGGCTTTCCGGCGCCTGAAGGAAGCCGACGCCGTTTCTCACCGGGACCCCAACAGCATGGCGATATACGCCGACCTCAGCGGCTGGGAGAAAATGTGGTTCGCGGACGGGATGACGCTGCAGCACTGGGCGCAGATCTGCCGGGAGTCGGGCGTGGACTCGATTTCCATCTGGCGCCTGGGCGGCAACGAGGTCGCCTCGGTGGACAAGTACGTTTCGCTGGCGCCTTGACCCGTACGCAGTTGGTTACTTCCCCTTTGAGGGTGTATATGACTCCCCTTGAACATCGGGATAATTAGCAATTAACGTTAGCATCTGCGGCGCAGCCCTGGAATATGCGCCGCAGGTATAGATTCATCCGAAGCCTGGGTCGTGCTTTCCTTGAATGCCATGTTCAGTAAGCAGCTGTGTTGGGCTGGATTGTTTACGCTTGAACTCAAGTCAACATGGCGTAATCAAACACGAATGATATAGTTGCCTAATGCCGGTAGCCAAAGGGTCATACTAATGGAATGCGCCCAGGCACAATTTAGTGGCCGGGCGCCTGTCCATATACGGCGGCTTCCTTGAAACCCGATCCGGACAGGAATCCCTCCTGCTGCGGCTATGGAATGGAGATCGCCTTTCAGATGCTGCTATAAAATCCTATTGTTATCACGCTGATAACGAAAACCCTGATGCCATCACGCTGGTAACGGGAAAACCTGCTTACAGTATGCTCACCAGCGAGAAATCCACGCAGTCGCACGACGTCAGGCGGTACTTGACGCCGTTCTTCACGCCCGTGAACGCGCCGCAGCACGCAGTCCCGTGCAGGTGGCCGAACGCCACGTCGCTCACGCCATACTTCTCCAGCATCGCGGTGACCGGCGTGTCCTCCCCCCGGCCCGTGCAGGGAGGGTAATGGCATATCGCGATGACACGCCCGTCTTCCGACAACGCCCTGGCGTGCCCCAGCGACATTTCCAGGCGCATCAGCTCGCGCCGGTACAGCTTCTCGTCCCGCTCCCCGTCCTCGCCGCTGCCCGGCGCAGGCCAGCCGCGGGTGCCGCAAAAGGCGATGCCCCCCAGCACTACGGCGTCGTTCTGCAGCGCGTACATGCCCTTTGGAAGCGCCTCGCGCACCTTGGTGATGGAGCTCCACCAATAGTCGTGGTTGCCCTTGACGAGCACCTTGTGCCCCGGGAGCGCGCCGATCCTGTGTAAATCGGGCACAGCGTCCTCCAGGCGCATCGCCCAGGAGATGTCGCCCGGGATCAGGACCACGTCCCCCTCCCCCACGCGCCGCTCCCAATCCTCGCGGATGCGTAAAAAATGGCCCTGCCAGCGCGGGCTGAACAGGTCCATGGTCTTGCCGGGGTCCGCGCCTTCCAGGTGCAGGTCGCTGATGGCGAAAACCCGGGGCGTATCACACATCGTCCACGTCTTCTTCGTCGTCGTCCGTGTCCTCGTTCTCGCTCATCTCCTCGAGCGACAGCGTGTCCCCCAGCTCGCGGAAGGCGGGGTCGTCGTCGGTGGGGTCGTGGATGATTTCCTCCATCGCGCTGACAGGGTCCATGCCGATCTCCAGGGGCTCGTCCGGCTCATCCTTGACGCCCTTCTGCTTGTTCATCTCGCGCCGGCAGCTGAAACAGACGTCGCGCCCAGG
>DATHTQ010000225.1:0-3794 GCA_035463055.1 Candidatus Limnocylindria bacterium | reverse complement strand
TTACAGATCGTCTCCGACAACGCCCTGGCCGAGGCCCAGAACACGCAGCGCAGCCTGCTGGCCGACAACGCGGCCAGGGTCATCCAGCTACAGCAGGAGATAAACGACCTGCAGGGGCGCCGCCCAAGGGCCCCCTCCCTGCTGTTCTCCGTCGCGCAGAGCGCGGTCCTGGGCTTCCTGCTGGGGCTGGTGCTGGGGACCGGCTTGGCCGTCCTGGCGTACCTCGCGCAACTTCCCGCGCACTACGCGACGCAGATGCAGCGCCAGCTGGGCATGCGGTTCCTGGGCGGGGCGCAACGCCCGGCCAGGGGTATCATTTCCAGGTGGAAGGCCCGCCTCGCGGGCGAGGGCCTGCTCACCGACCAGGACACGGCCGCGGCGCTGGCCGCCGTCACCGTCGAGGACGCCGCCCGGGGCAAGGGCCGCGTGGTGGTGACCGGTACCATCCCGGAGGCGGACGTCCGCGCGCTGTGCGACAGGATGTCCCGGCACCTCGGGCCCCGCGGGCTGGCCGTCGTGCCGGCCGCGGGCATCACGACCAGCGCGCAGGCGGCGATGGAGCTGCGCGAGGCGGACGCCGTCGTGATCGCGGAGCGCCTGCACGCGTCCCGTTTGCGGGACGTGCTCGCGGTCAAGGAGCGCGCGGAGGCGTCCGGTAAGCCCGTGCTCGGGTACGTGCTCGTCTGACGCCGCAACCGGACTTACGAATGCAAGGAGCCGCATGAAACGCTTGTTCACCGCCGTCCTGTGCCTGCTGCTGCTCGCGGGCGGCGCGGCGCGGGCCGACGACGGGGTCATCCGCGTGCTCGTCGCGGGGACGGACCGTGTCGGCTACCAGACTGTCTCGGAGGACGAGACGATGAGCCGCGCGGACGCCATCCTCATCGTCGCGTTCCGCCCCGGCGAGGAAGGCATCCGCGTGCTCAGCGTCGAGCGGGACTACCTGGTGGACCTGCCCGACGGCATCGGCCCCAACAAGCTCAACACCGCCACCTATTTCGGGGGGCCGCAGATGCTGCTGGACGCGGTCAACGGCCTCTTCGGGACGGACGTGCGCCACTACGTGCAGGTGGACATCTTCGCGGCCGCAGGCATCATCGACAGCATGGGCGGCGTGGACGTCATGGTGTTCGAGGGGGAGCTGCCCATCGTCAACTCCTCCCCCATCATCGAGCCCAAGGCGTTTGCGGGGCTCAACCACTTCGACGGCAAGAAGGCCCAGGCGTTCATGCGGGTGCGCGACATGCAGGGCGACGCCATCGCCGCCAACAGCGACCGGGGCAGCCGCCAGATGCGCGTGCTGACCGCGCTGCTGCAGAAGCTGCCGTCCATGCAGGCGTCGGGGCTCATGGACGCCGCGGGGGCGGTCTCCCCGCTGCTGGTCACCAACGTGTCGGTATACGACCTGCTGCTCATGGCGCGCGCCGCGCTCGCGGGCGGGCTTTCCATGCCGCAGCTCACTTTCGGCCGAACCCCCATGGGGGCGTACGAGACCCGGCGCGTCAACATGCACCAGGTCGTCGTCCCGGCGGACACGCAGGAGGAAAACCGGCTGGTCCGGGAGTTCCTGCTGTACCCCTGAAGCGTCCCCGCGGCCCCCGAGAAAGGAACCCATGATGAAGAAGGCCACGGCATTCCTGCTCGCGCTCGCGCTGGCGGGGACCTGCGCCGCCGGCGCCTCCGCGCTGGGCAAGACGTTCACCCACCCCGAGATCGGGGAGCCGCTGACCGTCGCGTTCACGGACCACATGCCCCTGTTCAAGATCTACGGCTTCACCTATTATGAGATACCCAGCCCGAAGGCGCCCGTCCGGGGGCTTTTGGCCAACCTCCCCGAGACCGTACACGGCGCCATGCCCACGCTGGACGAAGCGCTCGAAAAAATCCTCGGGGACGCCCAGGAAGGCCAGGTCCTCCTGTATTCCGGCGTCATGGCGGAGCACCAGGAGGCGCTGGACGCGCTGGGACTGCCGGAGAAGGTCAGGGCTGTACGGATGCTGGGCGGGTTCGATGGCGCCGCGGGCATGGACGCGCTGCACTCGGTGCCCGGGTTCGAGGAAGCGGACCTGGCATTCCTGCGGGACGGCTTCACCGAATTCACCGTCCGCGTCGGGGACGCGCGCTACCCGTACCGGGTGCTGCAGATGTACGTCGAGGAGCCGGAGGACCACGAGTATTTTTTTGAGCGCTACGGCTTCCTGTACCTGGACGGGGAGTGGCGGCTGGCGCGCACCGCGCGCGAGTATGCCGACGCGAGCGAGGAACGCGGCGTCTACGTCCACGGGGTCACTGGCTTCGGCCTGGAGCCGCTGGACGACATCCACTACGAAATCATGCGCGACCTGGCCTGGGGGGACGCGGCGGGCGACGTCGCGCGGGCGGCGGGCGCGCAGGAGGAGCAGGGGCGCCTGCTGCTCGCGGACGCGGGCATCTTCCGCATCCCGGCGCAGGCGGAGTTCCTCTTCACCGAAGGGAGGCTGTCCGGGATCGCCTACCGTTTCGCCAACGAGCTCTCGTACTACTCGGCGTTCATCTCGCTGTTCATGCGCTACGCCGACCCCGTCACGGTGGACGAGTATGGTACCATGACCTGGTCGCTCAACGACGCGGTCATCACCCTCACCTACGACAAGCAGGCGCCAGAGATGCGCGTCGCCCTCGACGCGGCCCCGTGAACGCGCGGTATTGCCGGCCCTCCGCACCCATCCCCCGATGAACAACGGAAAGGAACCTGTCATGAAGAAACTCGTCCTCCTGTCGCTGCTGCTGGTCCTGGCCGCTTCCGCGGCCTTTGCGCAGGAAGCCCCTGCCGCCACGGCCATAAAAAGCGTGCTCCAGCGCGACGTCAAGCCCCAGGGCCGCAACGCCGACGGCAGCTTTGACGCGAACCCCGCCGTGCCCGGCATGAGCCCGACCACCGGCCTGCCCGTGGGGACGCAGCCCTACGTGCCGATCCTCATGCAGATCGACAACAACTTCGGCGCCCTGCCGCACTGGGGCGTGCTCCATGCCGATATCATGTATGAGCTGCCCGTCGCGGGCGGCGGCCTCACGCGGCTGACCGCGCTGTTCTCGGACAGGCACCCCTCCCAGGCGGGGCCCGTCCGCTCGGCGCGGCTCATGCACGCGGACCTGCGCGAGGAATGGGACGCCCTGTTCATCCACTTCGGCGAGCAGACCACCGAGGGCAGCAACTTCCAGCAGGCCGTGCGCGACTACGGGGCCAACAAAAAGGGGCTGGTCATCGACGGCATCGGGAACAAGTACGCGTCCTACTTCACGCGCACCCGCTACCACGGCGCCCCGCACAACGTGAGCGTGGACCTCAAGGGATTTTTTGACCTGATGGTCCAGGGCGGCTACCAGTTCCCGCTGCGCCCCTTCCTCTTCGAGGACGGGGTCACGCCCGCAGGCCCGGACGCGGTGAAGATCAGCGTCATCCACAAGGAGAACGAGGCGACCGCGGCCACCTACCTGTACGACGTGAACAGGAGGGAGTACCTGCGGTTCACGGGCAAGGGCATCTACCAGGACCTGCTCTCCCCGCAGGAAACGCTCGCCTACGCCAACGTCATCGTGCAGCGCACCAAGCTGGCGTTCAACCGCCGCTCGAGCAACCCGCTGCTCCCCGAGGTCGTGGGAAGCGGCGCGGCGGACATCTTCATCGGCGGCAAGTACGTAGCCGGCGCCTGGTCGCGCGCCACCGCGCAGAGCCGCACGGTGTTCCTGGACGCGCAGGGCAAGGAAATCGTCCTGCAGCCCGGGCGCACCTGGATCGTCATCACCAACGAGGA
>DATHTQ010000224.1:0-2290 GCA_035463055.1 Candidatus Limnocylindria bacterium | reverse complement strand
TCGCCGGGGGCGGCAGGACAACCTCGCAGTCCCCCAGCGCCACGGCCTGGCAGGTGAGGCGCCGCCCGGCACGCAGCTCCGCCGCGCTGGGCGCGGACACGCCGCCCGTCATCTCCGCCGCGCACTTGCCGCAGGTCCCCCTGCCGCCGCACGGGTGGTCCATGTGGACGCCCATGCGCCCCAGCGCCTCGCGCACGGGCACGGGACCGGGGAACTCCGCCTCCCACACGCTCCCGCCCCGGCGGACGGTGATCTTATTTCCCATAGAGGACGATGCCGAAATAGGTGACGGTATTTGGCCCGTTGATGTAGGGCATCCCGGCGGCCCTCGCCGTCCGGCACACGTCGATGCCGCAGCCCTCCATCGAGGCCAGCGCCGCATCCGGGCTGCGGCAGGGCAGCCCATCGATTTTGGCGCATGTCTCGCACCCGCCGCACCCGCCGCGCGTCAGGTGCAGGAACCCCCCGGGCAGCATATCCCGCAGCCGCGCGTCCAGCCGCCGGGACACGCGCAGGTGCTCCGCCCCGGCCTCCTGCATGCCCTCCCAGTCGAAGCTGTCCGCAAGCGCGGCCACCGTCTGGTACAGCACCGCATGGGGGTATTCCCGCACGCGGGCCATGAGTTCGTGGATGCCGCCGACGTCGGGCGGGCACATCCAGCACCTGCCGTACGTGCCGCAGGCGTTCTGCGCGCAGGCGTCGCGGAACGACGCGTCCAGCGCGAGCGCCGCGCCCGCCAGCCCCGCCGCCCGGCGCGCGCCGCAGGCCAGCGCAGCGTCCGCCAGGCTGTCAGCCACGAAATTCCCGGTCATACAGCCTGGTAATACTCCTGCACGGCGCCGAAAAACGCGAGGATGTTCTCCCACGGCGCGCTAGGCGGGATGTCGCAGCCGGAGGAAACGACGTAGTTGGGATGCCCGGGCGCACAGGACCGGAGCAGGTCCAGCGTCGCCGCGCGCACGCCCTCCGGCGTGCCGCCCGCGAACTGCGCGGAGGGGCTGACGTTGCCCAGGACCAGCGCGTCCGGGGGCATCTGCGCGAGGACGGCGGGCATGTCCGCCGTGTCGCCGAAATGGAATGCGTCGCATCCCGTGCGCAGGATGGAGGGGATCATCCGGGGCGCGCTGTTCCCGCAGTTGTGGTAGACGGCCAGGAACCCGCCGTCCCGCACCGCCCGCGCGATCTGGCGGACGTAGGGCTCGGAGAACTCCTCCGCCAGCGCGGGGGACAAAAGCCCCGCCAGCGGCTCCGCGATGACCACCCCGTTCGCGCCCGCCTCCCGGAAGGCAAGGGCGTAGCGGGTGACGAAGTCCGCCGCCTTGGCCAGCACCTCGTGCACGGCTTCCGGCTCGTCGTACAGGTCCGTCATCACGTCCGTCACGCCCATCAGCCGCCCGGCGAGCGAGAAGGGCCCGATGACCCCGGCCAGCACGGGCCGGTCATGGATGATGGCGGCGGCCTCGCGGACGGCCTGCACGTACACGCCCGTGCGCCCCGCGCCCACCGGCGGCACGCGCAGCGCCTGCGCCGCCTCCATGCCCCTCACCAGCGCGCCGGTGACGGTGGGCACCTCGCCGCGCTGGAAGCGGACCGCCGCGCCGAAGGCCTCGGCCTCCACCGACAGGTCCATCATGCCGACCGCGGCCGAGGCGGGGACCTTATCCGCGACCAGCGCCATCCCCCTGGCCTGCAATGCCGCGCTCTGGACCAGCTCCTCCACCGTCACCCCCAGCAGGCTGACGCACGGGAACGACAGCAGGGGCAGCGCCCGCTTCACCGGGGAGGCGATTAGCGCGTCCTTCCAGGCCCGCATATCCCATTTCATTATTGTACTCCCTTGTGCGTCACGGCTGGGCGCAGAAGGCGGCCGCCATGTCCGCCGCGCTGGCGGCGTCGGGCGCGTAGCCGTCCGCGCCGATCTTCTCCCGGAAGGCGTCGGTCACCGGCGCCCCGCCCACCATGATGCGCACCCGGTCCCGGATGCCCGCGTCCCGGGCCGCCTGCACGACGCCCGCCATGACGCCCATCGTCGTGGTGAGCAGCGCCGAGCAGCAGATGACCCGGCACCCCTCGCGCGCCGCGGCCTCGACAAAAGCCTCCGGCGCCACGTCGGTCCCCAGGTCCACGACCTCCAGGCCCTTGCCCTCCATCATCATGCGCACGAGGTTCTTGCCGATGTCGTGCAGGTCCCCCTGCACGGTGCCGATGCACACCTTGCCCGCGGCCTTATCGCCGGAGGCGGTGAGCAGGGGCTTCAGCAGCACGGCGCCCGCGTTCATCGCGCGCGCGG
>DATHTQ010000223.1:0-5938 GCA_035463055.1 Candidatus Limnocylindria bacterium | reverse complement strand
CACCGACGTGAGCGGCAGGGGCGAGGATATGCGCCCGCTGTTCGACGCCATCCTGACCCACATCCCGGGGCCGGAGTGCGAGCCGGAAGGCCCCTTCCAGGCGCTCATTTCCACCATTGACTACAGCGACTACGTGGGCCGCATCGGCGTGGGGCGCATCAGCCGCGGCGCGGTGCGCACGCAGGAGCAGCTCGTGCGCGTCAACAAGCTGGACCCGTCGGTGTCCGACACGTTCAAGGTTACCGAGCTTTCGCTGTTCGACGGCCTGAAGCGCGTGCCGGCGGACGAGGTCACCGCCGGGGACATCGTGGCGCTCTCGGGACTGGAGACGCTGGGCATCGGCGACACGGTGTGCGCCGCGGGCGCGCCCGACCCGCTGCCGTACGTCACCATCGGCGAGCCGACGGTGAGCATGACGTTCTCCGTCAACGACTCGCCGTTCGCCGGGCGCGAGGGGACCTACGTCACCTCCCGCCACCTGCGCGCGCGTCTGTACAAGGAGACCAACACCGACGTCAGCCTGCGCGTAAGCGACGGCGCGACGCCCGACCAGTTCACCGTGCGCGGCCGGGGCGAGCTGCACCTGTCTGTGCTGATTGAAACGATGCGCCGCCAGGGGTACGAGTTCCAGGTCTCCCGCCCGGAGGTCATCTTCCGCCAGGAGGGCGGCGAGCTGCTCGAGCCCATGGAGATGCTGCGGGCCGACGTGCCGCAGGAGGCCGCGGGCGCGGTCATCGAGAAGATCGGCCGCCGCCGCGGCGTGCTCAAGTCCATGGCGGGGACGTCCCGCGTGCGCCTGGAGTTCGAGGTACCCAGCCGCGGGCTGTTCGGCTACCGCAACGAGTTCCTCACCGACACCCGGGGCGAGGGCGTGATGAACGCGTCGTTCGCGGGCTACGCCCCCTACCGGGGCGACATCCCCCGGCGCGCCGTGGGCGCCCTGGTGTGCTTCGAGACCGGCGAGGCCACGCAATACGGCCTGTTCGCCGCCAAGGAGCGCGGGGCGCTGTTCATCGGCAGCCAGACCCCGGTGTACGCGGGGATGGTGTGCGGGCAGTCCTCCCGCCCGGGGGACATCGTGGTCAACGTGTGCCGCAAGAAGCACGTGACCAACACGCGCAACTCCGCCGCCGCCGAGGACGCGATGCGCCTGGTGTCGGCCAAGGCCATGACGCTGGAGAGCTGCATGGAGTTCATCGACGACGACGAGCTGCTGGAGGTCACGCCCCAGAGCCTGCGGATGCGCAAGAGGGAACTCAGCCACGAGCAGCGGATGAAGGCGTCGAACAGGAAGAAGGTCGGGGAGTAACCCGGCCCGGGCCGCCGCGTACCCTGCATCACAGCGAATCCCCGCCAAACTCGGCGGGGTTTCCCGTGAACAAGGCCTTGTCGGATTCCCCTTCGCGCCCCAACGCTCGGCCGTCCCGGCGCATTTTCCATTGGCAAAGCCCTCCCGGATAGGGAGGGCCTGCCTGTTTTTCGAAAGGGAATGCCGCGCGGCTTACAGCCCGGCGCCCAGGCCCTTCAGGAAGGCAAGGACGGCGGCTTCATAGGCGGCGGGCTGGTCCTTGGCGACGCCGCAGAACTCCGTGCCCGGTCCCATCTTCGCCGCGACGGCGCTCACGTAGTTCAGGTTCTTGCCGTAGTTGGGCTTGAGTCCCGCTTCCTTCAGCAGCCTGGCCGCGATCGCGGGGGCGGCGGGATGGTCCACCACCAGCTGGATGGGCAGGACGACGAGGACGTCCTCGGCGCTTCCCAGCCACTCGTTGCTGTTGTTGTACATCCGGATGGTGTACAGGAACGTGTACGTCCCGGGGTTCGCGGGCGCAGTCAGGGACAGGTTATGGTTATAGTAGCCGTCCACCGGCGCGATGGCGTTGAGCGTCAGGGACCCCGCCACGAGGGCGCCGCCGTCAGCCAGGAAGTTCCCCAGGTTCCACGTTGAATGGTCAAGGGAGTTGCCTTCCTTGAGCGTCTTCGCGGTGACCTGGAACGGCTCGTTGACGTAGACGGTGTCGGGCACGGTGATGACGACGCTTTGGGCGGTCTTCGTATCGGCCAAAGCCGCGGCTGCGAGGCCCAGGACCAGGACCAGGGCAAGGGAAACGGACAGGATCTTCCTCATTGGGGGGTCCTCCTTCAATCTTGATATGCTTTTTCCGGGGGTTGGCTGGGGCGTCCGGGAAAAGGCTCCGGGTGCCGGGCGCGATATATAAAAACATACAAGAAATATCGGACACAGTGTAGCATCCGGCGCATCCGCCTGTCAATCCCGTGCCGGGAAATTCCTACGGGCGCATCGGCCGTGCCGGAGCCTTGGCGTGTTCCGCTTGCGGGGGTGCGGGGAAGCGGCGGGTCACGGCGCATGGAACCGAAACCCATCCCCGCATCCCGGGACCCTCATTTCGGCAGCTTCTCCCCGTACAGCGCCTCCCACTCGCGCCTGAACGCCCTCCGGCCCATCGCGCGGTACGCCAGCCGCACGGGCATCGGCAGCTTGTGCCAGAGGCCCTGCCGCAGCTCCTCGCTGGGGGCGCAGTGCAGGATGTAGCCAAGCTGCACCAACTGCCGGTCCTTGGGCATTTCCCGCCTGCCCAGCTCCCCGGCCTTGCTCCATTCCTCCTGCGTCAGCACCCGCGACGCCGCCAGCCGGACGGTGCGCTCCTCGTCGTCCAGGTGCAGCAGCAGCTTCTCCTCCAGCCGCTTGAGCCCTTCCGCCAGCGCGTCCTTCTGCCGGGGATCGGTGCGCCAGGCCTCGGCCATGTCCAGCAGGCCCGCGATGCGGCGCTCGATGTCCCGGTGCTGCTCCCGCATGCGCGCCACGTCCTCCCCGCTTTCCGGCTCGCGCTGCTCGATCTTGTCCCAGAACAGCGTGTCCTCGTGCATGTGGTGGCTGCGCAGCGCGCCCAGGATTTCATGAAGGTGGTCGGCGACCCTGTTGACCTTCGCGGCGTCGCCCGGGTCCGTGCGCTGCACCAGGCCGGGCGCGCGCCCGAACGCGTCGCGGTACAGGGCGTGGATCATGAACAGGTCTTCCGTGCGGCAGCCGTATTGCTGCCCAGGGTTCCCAGTGCCTGCAGCCTGTGTCATCGCGGTTTCCTTTCCATGGTTCCATGGCTTGGTTTGTGCAGCGTATGACGTATTGGGGATATTCCATCATACCCGGCGGCATATGAAAAGAGGCCTTCCCCCGCGGGAAAAGCCCTCCATATTTGCCGGGCCTGCGCCCTTACTTCTCCCCTACTGCCTTCCTCATCGCCGCCATCGCCCCCTCCAGCCCTGTTGCCAGCATGTCCGTGTCGCTGCCGGTCATGAGGAAGCCCAGGTCCGCCGCCCAGCGCGACAGCAGCGCGGGGCCCGCGTGCATGCCGAAAACCTTGCCGGCGCTGCGGCAGGCGGCGGCGACCTTGCCGATGGCCTCCTCCATCACGGGGCCGGACACGTCCCCCGGCACGCCGAGGGAGATGCTCAGGTCGTTGGGGCCGATGAGCAGCACGTCCACCCCGGGCGTCCCCGCGATGGCATCAATATTCTGTATGGCTTCCGCGGTCTCGATCTGCGCGATGGTGAGCACCGACGCGTTGCCGTCGCGCATCGCGTCCGCGTGCTTCGCCCCGCGGGCATAGCGCACCGCCGCGCCGCCCGGGGCGAACCCGCGGGACCCGACCGGCGGGTACTTCGACCACTTCACCAGTTCCGCCGCCATGCCCGCGGTCTCCACCATCGGCGCCATGACGCCCTCCGCCCCGCAGTCCAGGGTGCGGGATATCCAGTCCTTGTCCAGCATCGAGGCGCGCGCCAGCGGCGGCAGGCCGGCGGCGTTCGCCATGAGGCACAGGTCGTGCAGCGTCTGGATGTTGTAGTTGGGCGACTCGCAGTCGAACATGACGAAGTCCAGGCCCGCCTGCTTCGCCAGCAGGCAGATTGCGGGGTTGCGCACGGTGCGCAGCATCGTGCCGAATACCTTCTCCCCGCGCAGTGCCTTTTCCTTGATATGCACCGGTCCCCTCCAGCGGTTTTTTCCGGTATAGGAAACCACGCGCCGGGGGCCGTGTCAACCGTGGAGTATGCGGTTACGCCGGCTGCTCCCTGCGGCGGTCGATGATGCCGTTGACGATGCGCAGGAAGCGCCGCGCGGGGATGGTGAGCGGCACGCTGGCGAGGTGCGCCATGCCCACCGTCATCTTCGCCAGGGACGTGCCGGTGAGGAAGTAGTGGAAGGCGCCGGGCCGGCGGATGGTCTGGATGTAGGACTCGGGCAGGAAGCAGCACACCTGCGCCTGCTCCGCGAACTCGATGCTGGTGAACTGGTTGCGCGAGATGAAGACGATGTTGGGCTCCGTGTTCCCCGCCTCCGCCATCATGCGGTCCGTGAGCGTGCGGAAGCGCGTGTCGGGGCTTCGGCGCACGAACGGCTCGCTGCGGAACAGCGACAGGTCGATCCACTGGTACCGGCTGTCCGGGATGGTCTTGCCCAGGGCGACCAGGGGGTTGCCGGAGGGGACGCACAGCAGGACGTTCTCCTCGAAATACAGCTCCGTGTGCAGCTCCGGCGCGCGCGCGGGCAGCGAGATGAACCCCAAATCCGCCTGGTAATCGACCAGCATGCGCTCCACCTCCGGGGTGCGCAGCTCGATGGCGTCCAGCTGGATGGAGGGCTCCTCCGCGCGCAGGCGGCCGATGGCCTCGAACAGCACGGTGCGGAAGCCGGTGGACGAGAACGCGATCTTCAGCGTCTCGTTCTTCTCCGACTTGATGCGCGACAGCTCGCGCCCCATGCGGTTGCGCACGCCCGAGATCTCCGCCGCGTAGGCGATGTAGCGCTCGCCCGCCAGCGTCGGGGTCATCCTGTGCTTGGTCCGGTCGAACAGCAGGATGCCGATGCGGGCCTCCACCGACTTGAGGTATTTCGTCAGCGCGGGCTGGGTGATGAACAATTCCCTCGCCGCCGCGCTGATGTTGCGGTGCTTCGCGATGGTGAGCACATAGTCGATATCCTTGCAGTCGATCATGGAAATACCTCGCCCATAAGAATAAGTTATTGTAACATGCCAAACAATCATTTGACTATTGCCCCGGCATATTGTTTTATATCCTTGTTTCCGTTTATGGACAAAAACTACAAAACCGGAGGATTGCATGGCCCAGATACTCCCGGATAAATGCATCGGCTGCAGGATATGCCAGAAGTTCTGCACCGTCGAAGCGATCAAGCATGACCCCGCGGCAAAGAAGTGCTACATCGACCAGAAGGAGTGCGTGGACTGCTACGTCTGCCTGCGCCAGCAGGTCTGCCCGCACGGCGCCATCGTCCCCACCGAGCTGGACACCTTCTACAAGCAGTTCATGCACACGATGAGCGACCCGGTGGAGAACCACGGCGTCACCGGCGTGACCGGCCGCGGCACCGAGGAGGTCAAGACCAACGACGTGTCCGGGCGCGTGCGAAAGGGCCGCGTCGGGCTGTGCATCGACGTGGGCCGCCCGGGCGCCGGGGCCTACATGTACGACGTGGAGAAGATCGCGATGGCGTGCGCCGCGGCGGGCGTCAAGCTGGAGGACAGGAACACCACGCCCCTGGCGGCGCTGATGCCGGACCTCACCACCGGCAGGCTGGACCCGGAGGTCCTGAACCACCGCCTGCTGTCCGTCATCGTGGAGGGCAACTGCTCCGAGGAGCAGCTCCCCGGCGTGCTCGCCGCCCTCAAGGACGTGGCGGGGAAGATCGACACGGTGTTCTCCCTGGGGCTCATCATGCGCATTGACGAGAACGGGAACAACCCGGCGCTGAAGTGCCTGGACGATTTGGGCATCCCGCAGCCGCACCGCGGGAAAATCAACGTCGGGCTCGGCAAGCCCCTGATCGACTGAGAATAAGGAGAGAAGCATGTCGCATTCCCTGCACCGCAGCGGCCCCATCGAGTCCCAGAAGAAGGAC
>DATHTQ010000222.1:0-2157 GCA_035463055.1 Candidatus Limnocylindria bacterium | reverse complement strand
CCAGGAAGAACCGCAGAAGGTGCTTGCCCATCCGCCGCAGATCGCGCTCACAGAGCAGGAAATGCCAGGCGATGGCGGCGCAGTAGCCCAGCTGCAGCACGTTGGGCACCCGGTAGAACACGCCCAGGCCCACGGCCAGGCCCGGGAGCGCGGCCAGCCGCGGCTTGCCTTTCGCGAGGCCGGTGTAGAGCAGGCAGAAGGCCGCCGCGCAGAACAGCGCGGTGAACGTGTTGTAGGACAGCGTCATCGGGAGGCGCCGGACCACCAGCGACGCGGCCAGCAGAACCCCCGCGAGCGCCGCGTCCGGCAGCGCGCCCCGCAGCGTGCGGAACAGCATCCGGGCGATGCCCGCGTAGGCCACCGCGTCCAGCACGCGGAAGGCCAGGAGATGGTGGCTGGGCAGCAGCCGGTACAGCAGCCCCCCGGTCAGGTTGGTCATGAACAGCCCGATGTCGTCCAGCCCGCCCGGGGAGAACGCGTGCTTGTACCCCGCGAGGTAGTACCCCGTGTCCTTGTAGTCGATGCCTGCTCCCAGGAAGGGCAGGCGCCACAGGACGGCGAGCAGCAGGAGCGCGGCCGCGGCGATCCGTTCCCAGTCCCGCCTGCGGGTGACCAGGCTATGCATGGCTGTGTACCTACTTCGTATGATTTTGGCAGGAAACAGGGCGCAGAGCGGCGGGCCCGCCGGGCGCGGAGAACGCGGGCGGGCTGCCTTTTGCATATATACATATCGAACCTGATATCGCGTCCGATATCGCGTGCGCGCGCAGAGGATACCGCATATCTCCCTGCCCGTCAACCGCGGGGCGAAATGTTTCTACAGCAGCAGCGGGAGCGTATCCCAGACGAGCTTCACGAGCAGCATCGCCAGCACGATAATGAGCAGCGTGCGCACGGCCTTCACGCCGTTCTTCAGCGCCAGCGTCGCGCCCAGCCAGTTGCCCGCCACGCCGAACGCCGCCGCCGGCAGCGCCAGCGCGTACAGCACGCTGCCCGCCGCCCCCAGCGCGAAGAACGCGCCCAGGTTCGTGCCCAGGTTGACCAGCTTCGCGGTGCCGCTGGCGGTCAGCGCCTCGTCGCCCAGGAAATTGAGGTACGCGAGCAGCAAAAAGGTGCCGGTGCCCGGGCCGATGAGGCCGTCGTACACCCCGATGAGCACCCCGACGCCGAGGCACAGCGGCACGTCCCACTTTTCATCCGCGAGGCGGTGCGGCGTGAGGTCCTTGTTCTTCAGCACCACCAGCGCCACCAGCGGCAGCGCCAGCACCACGCCCGCCTTGACGTACAATTGGGGAAGCACCGTCAGCGCCCACGCGCCCAGCATCGCCCCCGGGAACGCCCCCGCCAGCGACAGCAGCCCGTGCTTCCAGTTCACCTTGCCGCCGTGTACGTATTTCCCCGTCGCCACCGCCGTGCCGAACAGCGCGGACAGCTTGTTCGTCCCGCCCGCCAGCGCCGGCGGCAGCCCCGCCACGTAGTATGCGGGCAGGGTCAAAAGGCCCCCGCCCCCCGCGATGCTGTCCACGAACCCGCCCAGGAACACCAGCGGGCAGACGATGAGGAACATGGCGAGGGTTGGCTGCACAAAAAAGCCCTCCGGGATAGGATGGGGAGAGTATAGCAGAAAGGCTGTGCCAACGGATTTATTGCAGCGGCTTTTGTTTGCCGCCCATCATTCCCGGCTTATTTCCTCTTGATTTTCTTATGGAAATGATGTATGGAAAACGGCTTTCCGTGACCGGGGTAAAGGGTATGGATATCCAGCTTCTCCAGTTTATCCATGCTTTCGTTAAAGTCTTCAAGATCATCGATGTAACTGAAACCCGCGAAGTTGTACACCAAGTCGCCGCAAAACAAGCCGCCTTCGCCTGTCAGCACGCCAATGGACCCCTTCGAGTGCCCCGGAAGATGGATCACCTTCGCGGATAGACCAAACCCGGCGAGATCCTGTCCGTCCCGCAGGTACATGTCAGGCTTGAACGTGTCAAAAACACTGTTCTTGCCGAAAGCAAGCTTGGCCAGCCTGAAAGTGAAGGAGATCTTGTCAGGTTTTGGCTTCCGGTTCCACGACATGTCCCCATTCTCGACCATCCCGGAATCCGCAGGGTGCACCGCGATGCTGGCGCCGTAATTTTCCCTGAGGAACCTGCAGTTCCC
>DATHTQ010000221.1:0-1767 GCA_035463055.1 Candidatus Limnocylindria bacterium | reverse complement strand
CGAGATCCAGGCGGTATGCTCCCGGGTGCTGGTGCTCAACGAAGGCAGGCTTATCGCCGACAACACCCCGCAGGAACTGGCCAGCCTCATCCACGGCACGCAAAGCGTCTCGGTGCGCGTGCTGGGCGGGCGGGCAGAGGCGGAAAGCGCGCTGCGCGCCGCGCCGGGGATTGCCGGCGTGGATTTCATGGGGCAGAGGGAAGCGGGCAGCCACGATTTCCTGGTGGGCGGCGGCGCCGGGCGGGACGTACGCGCGGACGCTTTCCGCGCGCTCGCGACGGCGGGGCTCGCGGCGCTGCGCATCACCGGCGAGGAGCTGTCCCTGGAGGAGACCTTCCACATCCTCCTCCGGCGCGACAGGGAAAGGGGGGCCTGATGGGCGCGGTGTTCTCGCGGGAGATGCAGGCCTACTTCCGGGCGTCGCTCGGCTACGCCTACCTGGGCGTCGTCTTCCTGTTCACGGGGCTGTACTTCTTCGCCTACAACCTCTATGCAGGCATGGCGGACCTTGCGCAATTGTTCTCCGTCCTGTTCTCCGTCGTGCTGTTCCTGGTTCCCATCCTCACGATGCGCCTGCTCAGCGAGGAGAAGCGGCAGAAGACGGACCAGCTGCTCCTGACGGCCCCCGTCACCGGGGCGGGCATCGTGGCGGGGAAGTACTTCTCCGCGATGTGCGTCTACGCCGCGGGGACCGCGGTGACCCTGCTGGACGCGCTCGTCCTGTCCGCGTTCGCGCCGGTCAACTGGGCGCTCGCGCTGGGCAACTTCCTGGGGCTCCTGCTGCTGGGGGCCGCGCTCATCGCCGTCTGCCTGTTCGTGTCCTCCCTGACCGAGAGCCAGCTGGTGGCCGCGGTCAGCAGCTTCACGGTCAGCATCGCCCTCATCCTCATGAAGTCCCTGGAGCCGATGGCCGGGAGCGAGCTGCTCCGCCAGCTTTTGGGCGCGGTCAACTTCTTCACCCGGTACGAGCCCTTCACCCGGGGCATCGTCTCGCTGGAAAACACCGTGTTCTTCCTCAGCGTCGCGGCGCTGTTCACCTCGCTTACGACCTTGCGGCTGGAACGCGGGAGGTGGGCATGAGCGCGGGCGGCAGGCCGGTCCTTCGCGCAAGGTGGCTGAACGCGGCGCAGGCCGCGGTGGCGGTGCTGCTCGCCGTAGCGGTGAACGTCGTCGCCGTCCGCCTGTCGGCGCGGGTCCCCCTCAGCGCCGACATGACGGCCAACGCGAGGTATTCGCTGTCCGCGCAGACTAGGGAGTTCCTGTCCGGCCTGGACGGGGAAGTGGACATCCGGGTGCTGGCCCGCAAGGCGGACTTCGAGTCCGCTTCCAGGTATACGTCCTACGCGGCGACGCTGCTGGCGCAGTACCCGCTGCACGGGCCCGTGACGGTGGAGTACGTGGACTACCTGCGCGACCCGTCGTTCGCGGCAGCCTACCCCGAACTGCCGCTGGAGGCCAACGGGCTTGTCATCAACCGCGAAGGCCGCGCCGCGTTCCTGGGGGTGGGCGACCTGTTTGAGTATTCCACGCTCCCCAGCAACGAGGTCAAGGTGACGGCGGTCGCGGAGGCGCGCATCGCTGCGGCCATCGCGTCGGTGTACAGCGAGCGGCGCGCCGCCGCCGGGATGCTGACCGGGAACGGCGCGAAGCCGGCCGCTGAGCTGCGCGCCCTGCTGGAGAAGAACGGCTACGGGGCGGACGACGTCCCGCTGACCTCCGCCTCCTTTGACCCCGCGCTGGACGTGCTGGTCCTCGTCGCCCCCACGA
>DATHTQ010000220.1:0-5905 GCA_035463055.1 Candidatus Limnocylindria bacterium | reverse complement strand
GGGACGCGAGGTACTCGCCCAGCGTGCCGGTCAGCGTATCCGGTGGGTTGACGATGCGAAGCCCGCTGAACGTCTCATCGTACTGGGTCATCGTGACGTACTGCGTCGGGAAATATCCCCTGGCGCGCTCGAACCCCGCGAAATCCGGCAGGATGAAGGCGCGGGTCAGCTGGCGCATGCGGTCCGGGCGGAAGTTGAAGCACACGACGCTGTCGTCCGGCCCGATCTGGCCGACGGGTACGCCGTCCTTCACGAGGACGACGGGCTTCACGAACTCGTCGGTGACGCCGGCGGCGTAGCTGTCCAGCACGGCCTGCACCGGGTCCTCCGCGGGCTCACCGACGCCCGCGACCATCGCGTCGTAGCCCAGCTTGACGCGCTCCCAGATGTTGTCCCTGTCCATGCCCCAGTAGCGGCCCTGGATGCTGGCGATCTGCCCCAGCCCGAGCGCTTGCAGCCGCTCGTGCAGCTGGCGCACGAAGCCTGCCCCGCTGTCGGGGGCGACGTCGCGGCCGTCCAGCAGGCAGTGGACGAACACCCGGGTGAGGCCCCTGGCCTTGGCCATGTCCAGCAGCGCGAAGAGGTGGTCGATGTGGCTGTGGACCCCGCCGTCGGACAGCAGGCCCACGAAGTGCAGCGAGGTGCCCTTCGCGATGGCCTGGTCGATGGCCCAGATCAGCGGCTCCTTGTTGAACAGCTTGCCGGACTCGATGTCCCGCGTGATCTGCATGAGCTCCTGGTTGACGATGCGGCCTGCGCCGATGTTGAGGTGGCCGACCTCGGAATTGCCCATCTGCCCGGGCGGGAGCCCGACGTCGGGGCCGCTGGCGGACAGCTGCGTGTGCGGGTACGCGGCGCTGAGCCTGTCGACGTTGGGCGTGCCGGCCATGACGACGGCGTTCCCCAGGGGGTTCGGGTTGATCCCGAAGCCGTCCATGATGATCAGCGCGGTCAGTTTCTTGGACACGGTATCTCCTCACCCGCCCCCGGCGGTCTCAGCGGTCGTAGTGGATGACCCCGGCGAAATCCGCGGCCTTGAGGGACGCGCCGCCGATCAGACCGCCGTCGATCTCGGGCTGTGCCATCAGGCCCTTCGCGTTCTTGGGGTTCATGCTGCCGCCGTACAGGATGCGCACGGCGTTGGCGACGCGCTTGCCGTAGCGCGCGCCGATGGCCTCGCGGATGACGGCGATGGTCTGGTTGGCCTGCTCGTCCGTGGCGGTCAGCCCCGTCCCGATGGCCCAGACCGGCTCGTAGGCGATGACGACGCCGCGGACTTCGTCCGCGTCCATGCCGGTCAGGGCGATGAGCGTCTGGCAGGCGACCAGGGCGTCCGTGTATCCCGCCTCGCGCTGGGCCTTGTTCTCTCCCACGCAGATGATGGGGATAAGACCGCCCTTGAGCGCCGCGCGGGCGCGCAGGTTGACGGTCTCGTCCGTTTCGTTGAAATACTGCCTGCGCTCGCTGTGGCCGACGATGACGTATTCCGCCCCGGCTTCCTTGAGCATCCGGGCGGAGAGCTCGCCGGTGTAGGCGCCGGCCTCCATGAAGTGAACGTTCTGCGCGCCCAGCCGGATCTTGCTGCCCTTGAGGGCCTCCTTGGCGGCGGACAGGCTTACCGCCGGGACGCACACCACGACGGTGGCCCCGGCGCCCTCGGCCAGGGGCTTGAGCTCGCCGATGAGCTCGGCCGCCTCTTTCGGCCCCTTGTTCATTTTCCAGTTCCCGGCGATGACGGGCTTGCGCATGCTTCCCTCCTGATATTGCTCAATGTAAGACAGCATACCCGCCCGGCCCCGGAGGGCGCGGGCGGGAAGCGGATGGTCACTTGTCCTGCAGGGCAGCCACGCCGGGCAGCTCCAGGCCTTCGAGGAACTCGAGCGAGGCGCCGCCGCCGGTGGAGATGTGGGTGATGCTGTCCGCGTACCCCATCTGGGTCACCGCCGCGGCCGAGTCGCCCCCGCCGATGATGGTCACGGCGCGGCTCTGCGCCATCGCCTGCGCGACGGCCTTCGTGCCTGCCGCGAAGCTGGGCATCTCGAAGACGCCCATGGGCCCGTTCCAGACGACGGTCTTGGCGCCGAGGATCGCCTGCGCGAACTCCTCCTGCGCCCTGGGGCCGATGTCCAGGCCCAGCCATCCCTCCGGGATCTCGCTGGTGGGGACGACCCTGGTGTTCGCGCCTTCCTCGAACTTGTCCGCGGCGACGGTGTCCACGGGCAGGAGCAGCCGGATGCCCTTCTGCTTCGCCTTCTCCATCATGTCGCGGGCATAGTCCATGCGGTCCTTCTCCAGCAGGCTGGAGCCGATGTTGCCGCCCATCGCCGCGGCGAAGGTGAAGGCCATGCCGCCGCCGATGATGAGGGTGTCCACCTTCTCCAGCAGGTTGTTGATGACGCCGAGCTTGTCGGAGACCTTGGCGCCGCCCAGGATGGCGACGAACGGCCGGTCCGCGTTCTCCAGGACCTTGCCCAGGAACTGCAGCTCCTTCTCAATGAGGAAGCCGGACACCGCGGGCAGGTAGTGCGCGACGCCCTCGGTGCTCGCGTGGGCGCGGTGCGCGGTGCCGAACGCGTCGTTGACGTACACGTCGGCGAAGGACGCAAGGGCCTTGGCGAACGCCTCGTCGTTCTTTTCCTCTTCCTTGTGGAACCGCAGGTTCTCCAGCAGCGCGACGTCGCCGTCCTCCAGGCTGGCCACGACCTTCGCCGCGTCCTCGCCGATGACGTCCTTCGCCATCTTCACGGGCTTGCCGAGCAGCTCGCCCAGCCGCTTTGCGACCGGGGCGAGGGAGTACTTCATGTTGAACTCGCCCTTGGGCCTGCCCAGGTGGCTGCACAGGATGACCCTCGCGCCCTCGTCGCTGAGGTAGCGGATGGTGGGAAGCGCGCCCTGGATGCGGTTCTCGTCGGTGATGTTGAAGGCCTCGTCCATGGGCACGTTGAAGTCCACGCGCACCAGCGCCTTCTTGCCCCTGAGGTCCACGTCCCGCACGGTCTTCTTAGTCATGAAGGCTTCCTCCTATGATGTTGTAGTCCTTGTCCTCGCTTGCCGGCTGCTCTTCCGCGGGCGCGCTTTCGTGCTCGCCCGCCGTGCCTTCCCCGCCGTGCGCCCTGCCCTGCAGAAGCGCCAGCATCTCGCGGCTCACGCCTTCGTCCACGATGAGCGCTGCCGGTGGGTGCCAGCGCACCGCGGCCAGCACGGCCTCGCCCTTGCGCCTGCCGCCCGCGGCGAGGATGGACAGCGTGCCGGGCTTGCCGGAGCTGAGCTCGCTGGAGAGCGAGGGGCTCTGGTAGACCACGCGGCCGTTGACGTCGAAGAAGTCGCCCAGCGCCTCGCCGACCGCGCGGTTCTTCTGCAGCAGCCGCCGCACGTTGGCGGGCAGGCTGCGCCGCTGGGCCATGTCCTCCGCGCGCCCCACGCCGTACAGGATGATGTCGGCGTTGCGCATCAGCGCGAGCGTCGCCTTGACGCCAGGCAGCTTCGCCGCGCGGCTGAGGGTGTCCTGGTCCATGCCCTCGGGCAGGTGCATGAGCCGGCAGTCGCCGCCGACGCGCTGGGCGAGCTCGCCCGCGACCGCGTCCGCCTGCATCTGCGCCATGCGGCCGAAGCCGCCCCGCGCGGGCACGACCATGACGTTCTTCGCCGTGGGCGTCATCGCCCGGGCGACCTCGCTCATGGTGCTGCCGCCGGAAATGGCGATGACCATGCCGTCCCGCAGGGCCTGGCGCACCGCCTGGGCGGTGGCGCGGCCCAGCTCGACCAGGGCGAGCCGGTTGTCGTCCACGTCGCCGGGCACCACCACCAGCTGCTTGATGCCCAGGTGCTCGCGCAGGTCGTTCTCGAGCTCCTGCAGGCCGCTGATGGAGCGGCACAGCGCGCGGACCTCCGGGATGAGCTTGCGCCCCTCGATGGTCAGCTGCATGCCCGAGGTGTTCAGCGCGATGAGGCCCTCGTCCTTGAGCGCCTCGGCGGCGGCGCGAACCTCGCGCTCCGTCAGGCGCATCGAGGCCGCCAGCGTCCGGCGGCCGACCGGTTCCAGTGCGTGCACGCGCTCCAGCAGCAGCGCCCGGCGGTAGATTTCATCCACCTGGTGCGCCGCGATGCGCTTGAGGGTCATCCAGGTCATTTCCTGCAAGGCCTTGTCCCTCCGCGGCGGGCCGGTTTTTGCCCACCCGGGTAAGTATACACCGGCCTCGCGCGGACGGCAAGGAATATCGCCCGCCAATATCGGCACTTTTGTGGATGTATTGAATCCGGGCGGGACGGATACCGCCCCTCAGGCCATCCTGTCGCTCAGCTGCTGGCCGCCCAGCACGTGGAAGTGCAGGTGGCCCACGCTCTGGCAGGCGTCGGGCCCGCAGTTGGACACGAGACGGTACCCGCTTTGGGCGATGCCTTCCAGCCGCGCCACCTCGTCCGCGGCGCGCAGCAGGCGCGCCAGCAGCGCATCATTTGCACCGCCCAGGCTGCCCAGCCCGTCCATGTGGACCTTGGGGATGACGAGGACGTGGACCCTCGCCTGCGGATGGATGTCCCGGAAGGCGAGGACGTCCCCGTCTTCCATGACCTTGGCGCAGGGGATCTCGCCGCGCGCGATGCGGCAGAACAGGCAGTCAGCCATCTGTTTGCCCTCCCGATGTCATGATGCGGGTGACCCAAGGAAGCCGTCGCCGCGGACGGCGTCCAGCCGGACCCGCGCCAATTGCCCGGGCGTGCCGCCGGGCGCCCATACCTCCAGGTACTGCGGGGTGCACCCGCGGGACAGGCCGTCGGGGGCGGCGTCCTCGAACAGCACTTCCTGCACGGTGCCCAGAAGCGCCTCGCGGTAGCGCAGCGAAAGTTCCTTCGCGACCAGCGCCGCATGCCTGGCCCGCGCGGCCTTTTCCGCGCGGCTCAGCTGCCCGGGCATGAGGTCGGCCGGGGTGCCCTTGCGGCGGCTGAACGGGAACACGTGGATCCTGCTGAACCCGACCTCGCGGCAGAAGGCGAGGGATTCCCCGAACTCCGCCTCGGTCTCCCCCGGGAAGCCGACGAGCAGGTCGGTGGTCAGCGCGCATCCGGGGAACGCGGCGCGCAGCCTGCGGGCCGACGCCAGGAACTCATTGGCGGTGTAGCGCCTGCGCATGCGCTTGAGCACCGTGTCGCTCCCGGACTGCAGGGACAGGTGGAACTGCGGGCATACCGAGGGGATGTCAGCCAGCGCGCTCACGAACTCCTCCGTGGCCGCAACCGGCTCCAGCGACCCCAGGCGCAGGCGCGGGACGCCGGAGGATGCGGCGGCGCGCACCGCGTCCAGCAGCGTCGCGTCCGCCAGGTCCCGGCCATAGCTGGACAGGTGGATGCCGGTCAGCACGATTTCCTGATAACCCGCCTGCGCCAGCCGGGCCGCCTCCCGCGCCACCATCTCCGGCGCGCGGGAGCGGATGCCGCCGCGCACGTGGGGGATGATGCAGTAGGCGCAGAACCGGTCGCAGCCCTCCTGCACCTTCATGACCGCGCGGGTGTGGCCGTCGTGCCGGGTGATGCCAAGCTCCTCATACGGAGCCTCGCGCACGTCCTCCACCGCGACCAGGCAGGCGTCCTCGCGCACGGCCCGCTCCAGCAGCTCCACGACACGCTCCCTGTGCCGGCTGCCGATGACGACGCGCGCTCCCAGGCCTTCCAGCTTTTCCGCGTCCTTCTGCGCCAGGCACCCCGCGGCGACGAGCTCGCCCCCGGGGCTTGCGCGCCGCGCGCGGTGCAGCGCCTGCCGGCTCTTTTGTTCGCCCGTCTCGGTGACCACGCAGGTCACCACGACGCTGACGTCGGCGGGTTCGCCGAACGCACGGGCTTCGTAGCCCGCTTCCAGGAAGCGCTCGAGCATCGCCTGCGCGTCGTACTGGTTGACCTTGCACCCCAGGGT
>DATHTQ010000219.1:0-2033 GCA_035463055.1 Candidatus Limnocylindria bacterium | reverse complement strand
GATGGATCGGAGAGCCGAACCGGGCAGGGGGCGTTGGCTTGCCGATTCGTCTTCACTCTGCCCTCAGCCCTCTGCACTCTGCACTATTGTGCCCTCAGCCCTCAGCACTCAGCACTGCCCCCAAAGAACTACGCGTACTTCGCCGCCAGCGTCATGATCTCCTCCTGCGTGGTGCTGCGCGCGTCCACCTCGCCCGCCAGGCGGCCGCCGGACATCACGAGGATGCGGTGGCACACGCCCAGCAGCTCCGGCATCTCGGAAGACACCATGACCACGGCCTTGCCGCGCGCCGCCATGTCGATGACGAGCTGGTACACCTCGTACTTCGCGCCCACGTCGATGCCGCGCGTCGGCTCGTCCAGCAGGAAGACGTCGGGCCGGGTGTGCAGCCAGCGGCCGAAGATGACCTTCTGCTGGTTGCCCCCGGAGAGCGAGCGGATCTTGGTCATCGGCGAGGGCGTGCGGATGCGCAGCGCCTGTATGCTCTCCCGCGCCTTTTTCGTCATCCTGCGGGAGCTCAGGAACGGGCCGAACGCCAGGTCGTCCCTGAGGCTCGCGATGGCGATGTTCTCGCGCACCGGGAGGATGCTGAAGATGCCGGTGGCACGCCGCTCCTCGGTGACCATCGCGAAGCCGCTCCGGATGGCCTCCCTGGGGGTGCGGTTATGGACCGGCTTGCCGTCCTTGACCAGCACGCCCTCGCGCCGCGCGGCGACCGCGAAGATGTTCTCCAATAGTTCCGTGCGCCCGGAGCCGTCCAGCCCCGCGACGCCCAGGATCTCCCCCCGGCGCAGCTCGAACGACACGTCCCGCAGCCTGGAGTATTTCGCGCTCAGCCCCTCCACCTTCAGCGCGACCTCCGGCCGCACCGAGTCCTGCCGCGGCGGGTAGCGGTTGGTGAGCTCGCGGCCCACCATCAGGCGGATGATCTCGCCCATGGTGAGGTCCCCCGCGGGGCGGGTGGCGACCCACCTGCCGTCGCGCAGGATGGTCACCTCGTCGGAGATGCGGAGGATCTCCTCCATCTTGTGGGAGATGTAGACGATGGCGCACCCGCGTCCCTTAAGCATCCGGATGATGCGGAAGAGGTGCTCGACCTCGGTCTCCGTCAGCGAGGAGGTCGGCTCGTCGAACACCAGCACCCGCGCGCCCCAGGACACCGCCTTGGCGATCTCCGCCATCTGCCGCTGGGACACGGGCATCGTGCCCATGACGGCCTTCGGGTTGACGGGGATGCCCAGCTCCCCGAACACCTTGCGCGTGTCCGCGAGCATCTTCCGCTCGCTCACCAGCGGCAGCCCCTTCATTTTGGGGTAGCGGCCCAGCCAGATGTTGTCCATCACGCTGCGCTTGAGCGCCTGGTTGAGCTCCTGGTGCACCATCGCGACGCCGTGGTCCAGCGCCTCGCGGGACGAGCGGAAGTTCACTTCCTTCCCGTCCAGGAAGATGCGGCCGGAGTCCTTGGCGTAGATGCCGAACAGGCACTTCATGAGGGTGCTCTTGCCCGCGCCGTTCTCGCCCATGAGCGCGTGCACCGTCCCCGCCCGCACCTCCAGCGACACGCCGTCCAGGGCCTTCACGCCCGGGAAGGCCTTGCTGATGTCCTCCATGCGCAGCAGCGCGGGCTGTCGCTCCATCCGGCCACCCTTCCTCGTTTGCGATGCCTGGCTCCCCTTGGTGTACGGCAGACATTATGCCCCAACCCGGGGCGGGATTCAAGGGAGGAGGAGCGGTACTGCCCCCCATAACAAAAGGCGGAGGGCTTCCGCCCCCGCTGTCTCCACAGATGTTACCATTCGGTCATAAATCGCTATCTACTTCGTTGTTCTTCATCTGCTTTTCGTTGATGGCGTCGCGTACATCCTGTTCAGTGTACCTTGAGTAACCAAGGCTATGCATATACATCAAATTACTGTAGGAAGAGCCGAAATACACCAGGGAATGATCGATCTTGACGTTGTACGCGTCCCCTTCCACCGTCCATTCGTCATAATCTATATAGTCGCCTAGGGCACCTAGCGCTTTGAAAATGG
>DATHTQ010000218.1:0-1568 GCA_035463055.1 Candidatus Limnocylindria bacterium | reverse complement strand
GACATCCAGACACGAATCTCGCTCAGGACTTGCCTTCCTGCTCGTCAGCGTTCATGCGCGCGATGAAATTCTCAGCCTCGCGCAACACTGCGTCGATAGAGGAACTCGCGTCGCCACCCGCCCAGATCAGTCCGCCTTCGTCCAGCACGCGCACGCGGGAGGGGTGCATGGGATCGTCACCTAAGTATCCGCTGGTAAGTTCGGCGCTCGTTTCTTGCGGGGACAGGAGTCCTTAGCGCCGGTGGGGCGCCCCCGTGGGCGGCCCGTAGGTTCCTTGCGGTGTCCCTCGATCCACCACGCCGGCACCTCGTCGATGATCGCACACGCCGCGCCCCCCAGCTGGGCCAGGCCCGCGACGGCGGTGTCCACGAACCCGCGCAACGAGCCGGCCAGGTGACCGCGGTGATCGCGCTTGAGGCGGCGCCACTCGTGCTCCTTGGGATTGAGGTGCGGACTGTAGCGGGACAAGGGCAAGACCTCCAGCCACTCGCCACGAGCCGCCAAGGCGTGCCGTGTCGCCGCGCTGGTATGGCACGGGCCATTGTCCAGGACCAGGATGATGTGCTTGCCGCTGGCGGCATGTTGGGCATCCAAGGCGGCGAGATAGCGGGCGAACCCAGCGGAGTCTTGCCGCACCTGGAGCACCTCGATCCGGCTCCGCCCCAGCGCTTCGACGCTGCCGAAGACCGTCAGGCGCCGATTAGTCCCTGCGGCCGGCACGGTTGGCTGCTCCCCCACCCGATGCCAGACCCGGCTCAGATAGGGATTCGTGTCCAGGTGGGTCTCGTCTTGGTAGTGCAGCTCATAGCGCTCTGGCTGCGCGTGCACCTTTTTCCCCCGCCAGCCGCAGGGCTTCCTGGCAGGCCGCGACTTCGTCCGGGTCTTGGAGATGGGCCAGGGTGTGTTTGGGCCGGCCGCAGACGAACCGGTGCTGGTGCAGCAGCACGCGCAGCCAGCCGGGGGCGATGCGGGTTCCGGTCTGCTGCGCGAGGTAGGCGCTGAGCCGTCCCGAGGTCCAGACATCGAACGGGAGACCCAACGTCCGGGGCGCCGTCTCGACGGCCGCGCCCAGGGCGGCCAAGTACGCCGCGTCGGCTTTCGCGGGCCGTCCCTGGCGCGGCGCGTCGGCCAATGCCGCGATCCCGCCGTCCTGGTAGGCGGCCAGCCAGCGGCGCACCGTCTCCGGGCGCCGCCCGCTCCAGCGCGCGATCGCGTCCAGATCCTGCCCGAGGGCCGCGGCCTTGACCATCTCCAACCGTTCGCGCACGCGCGGCGGCAGGTCGCGGCGGCGCAACGCCGCCTCCACCGCCGCCCGCGGCGCAGCGGTTCCTTCCAGCACCAGTGCGGGGTCTGCGCGCATCAGGATCTCCCCTCCGCCCGCACGATATCCGCGATCCGTCAAACTTTCCAGCGGGTACTTAGTCCTTGATATCGAACGCGCGCACTACCGCGCGTTGCAAACCTGGATGCCGCTCCAGCATGCCATCAACTGACATGCGCAGAAACGACGCCAGTTGAATGAATTCGAGAGGTGTCAGCGAAAGCGTCACGAAGTCGACGGTGAGCTC
>DATHTQ010000217.1:0-8742 GCA_035463055.1 Candidatus Limnocylindria bacterium | reverse complement strand
GTACCTGAGATGACCGCAAGGGCACTGAACAGGCAGGCACCCAAAAGCATCGCGAAGAGGCGCAAGCCCAACCGCTCGCGCGGGGGAGACGCCGTCATCTACCTCATGCTGGCGCTGACCGCGCTGGTCATGGTGTTCCCGCTGGTGTTTGCGGTCGCGGCGTCGCTCAAGCCACTGGACGAGCTGTTCCGCTTCCCGCCGCGGCTGTTCCCCGTCAACCCCACGTTCGATAACTTCGCGGACCTGGTCGTCACCATGGGCCAATCGTGGGTGCCCTTTGGGCGCTACCTCACCAACACCGTGCTCATCACCCTTGTGGGCACGGCGGGGCACCTGGTCATCGCATCCATGGCGGCGTTCGTGCTCGCCAAGTACGACTTCCCCGGCGGCAAGGGCTTCTTCCGGCTGGTCATTCTCGCGCTGATGTTCAGCGGCTACGTGACCGGCATCCCCAACTACCTCATCCTCACGCGCCTTGGCCTCGTGGACACTCCGTGGGCTGTCATCCTGCCCGCGTTCGCCGCGCCCATCGGGCTGTTCCTCATGAAGCAGTTCATGGAGGGCATCCCCACCGCGCTCATCGAGTCCGCCAAGATCGACGGCGCGGGCGAGATGCGCGTGTTCTGGCAGATCGTCATGCCCAACGTCAAGCCAGCCTGGCTGACGCTGATCATCTTCTCCGTCCAGGGCCTGTGGAACAACCGGGCCGCGACGGTCATCTATTCGGAAGCCAAGAAGACGCTGACCTCCGCGCTCATGCAGATCCAGGCGGGCGGCATCGCGCGCGCGGGCCAGGCGGCGGCGGTCACGGTCGTCATGATGCTCGTCCCCATCACCATCTTCATCCTGTCCGAAAGCCAGATCCTGGAGACCATGGCTTCCTCGGGCATCAAGGAGTAGCGTGCGCACCCCGCGGCGTTCCCCGGCATGGCCCGCCCGCGCGCTCGCGCTGGCGCTGGCCCTGCTGCTGCCCGCCGCGGCCCTGGCGTCCAATGTCCGTGTGACCCACGACTACCAGTACACCTACACCTACGACTACTGGGCGAACCTGCGCCACTCCCCCGACGCCTACCGTGTCGCCAAGGTGTTCAGCGCGATGGACCTGGGCCTGCCTCGCCGGCTCATCACGCCCGCGAGCCTGTTCGTTCGGGGGGACACGCTGTTCATCTGCGACACGGGCAACAACCGCATCCTGGAACTGAGGAGGGAAGGCGCGGACTTCGCCCTCGTGCGCGTCATCGACCGATTTACGGGAGGAAACGGCCCGCACACGTTCTCCCAGCCGCAGGACGTGTTCCAGATGCCCAACGGCGACCTGTTCATCGCCGACACGATGAACCAGCGCGTCCTGAAGCTGGACCGGGACCTCAACCTGCTGCTCACGATGACCAAGCCGTCCGACGAGACGTTCGACCAGAACCTCGCCTTCCTGCCCGAGCGCCTCGTGGCGGACTCCACGGGGAGGGCGTTCGTGCTGGTGCACAACGTCAACAAGGGCCTCACGCGCTTCGAGAGCGACGGGCGGTTCACGGGGTTCGTAGGCGCGATGCAGGTCATCTACTCCATCGCCGACCAGGTATGGCGCCTGCTGTCCACGCGCGCGCAGCGCTCCCGGCAGGCAAACTTCGTGCCGACGGAATTCGACAACGTCTACATCGACAGGGGCGGGTTCATCTATTCGGTGACCACGACGTTCCAGGAGTACGACCTCATCTGGGACCGGGCGCGGCCCATCCGCAAGCTCAACGCGATGGGCCAGGACATCCTGGTAAAGAACGGCGAGTACCCGCCCATCGGCGACCTTGACTGGTCGCAGGTCGCGGGCTACAACGGCCCGTCTCGGTTCTCCGACATCACGGTGCTGGATAATGATGTTTACGTGGCGCTGGACAGGACGCGCGGAAGGCTGTTCGGCTACGACGACCAGGGGCGCAACCTGTGGGTCTTCGGCGGCGCGGGCAACATGGACGGGTTCTTCCGCTCCGCCGTGTCCATCGAGCACATGGGGTACGACCTGCTGGTGCTCGACGCGCTGGAGGGGACCGTCACCGTCTTCGAGCCGACGGAGTACGGCAGGCTCATCTACGAGGCGACCGAGCGCTACCAGCGCGGCGAGTACGCCCAGTCCGCCGAAAGCTGGAACGAGGTGCTGAAGTTCAACGGCAACTACGAGCTGGCCTACGTGGGCGTCGGCCGCGCGCTGCTCAGGGAGCGGCGGTACGAGGAGGCCATGCGTTGGTTCAAGCTGGCCAACGACGAGGACAATTATTCCCGCGCATTCCAGGAGTACCGCAAGATCTGGGTGGAGGGCAATATCGGCTGGATCGCCGCCGTCCTGGGCGCGGCCCTGCTGGTGCCGCTGGTCATCAGCAAGTTCCGCAGCATGCGCCGGGAGGTGGAGCAGGCATGAGCGGGTACGCGGGCACGGCCCCGAGGTTCCTCACCCGCGCGTGGCGGGAGCGCTTCGCCGCAACGCTGCGCTACGCCCTGCACGTGATCGTCCACCCGTTCGACGGGTTCTGGGACCTCACGCGAGAGCGCCGCGGCAGCATCCAGGCCGCCAATTTCATCGTCCTGCTCACGCTGGTGACGCGCATCCTGCAGCTGCAGTACACCTCGTTCCTGTTCATCCGCGTCAACTGGGCGCGCATCAACGTGTTCAGCGAGGCGCTGTCCATCCTGGTGCCGCTTGCCATCTGGTGCCTGGCGAACTGGAGCCTGACGACCCTGTTCGAGGGCAAGGGCCGCATGCGGGACATCTACATGGGCACCGCGTACGCGATGACGCCCTATCCCCTCATCCAGCTCCCGCTCATCCTGCTCTCCAACGCGGTGACCGTCGAGGAAGGCGCGTTCTACGGCGTGCTGTCCGGCATCAGCATCCTGTGGTGCGGCCTGCTGCTGGTCTTCGCGATGATGATGATCCACGACTATACCCTGGGCAAGGCCATCGCCTTCATGGTCATGAGCGCGTTTGGGATGATGGTCATCATCTTCGTCATCCTGATGTTCTTCTCCCTCATCAACGACGGCGTGGCGTACTTCGTGTCCCTGTACAAGGAACTGTCCTTCCGGCTGTATTAGGAGGAAACTTGAGCCGAACCGCCCGCAAGGTTCTCCTGCGCGTCGTCCTGGCGCTGGTGGCGCTGGGCGGCGTCGCCTACCTCGGCTGGCGCCTGTACGGCGGCGGGGCGGGCGCGCCCGCGCAGAGCGGCATCAACCCGTCGTTCAGCAGCGACACGTCCGAATACGTGCTGGAGAACGAGCACCTGCGCCTCGCGCTGGACGGCGCCACGACCCACTTCACCGTGACCAGCAAGGCCGACGGCCATATCTGGAACTCCGTGCCCGCTGGCGCGGACACGGACCCCATCGCCCTGGCCGGCACCAGGAACCTGCTCAAGTCCACGCTCGCCCTGACCTACTCCACGCGCAACGGCACGCGCACGCTGTTCGACAACTTCGAGTATTCCATCCGCAACCAGGTGTACGAAATCGAGGCGGACGAAAGCCGCATCCGGGTGGACTATACGCTGGGCCGCATCGCCCGCGCCTTCATCATCCCCACCGCGGTGACCGTGGAGCGCATGAACGGCTTCCTCGCCCAGATGACGCAGGCGCAAAGCCGCAAGATCCTCGACTCCTACCGCAAGTACGACCCGGACCGCCTCAGCCAGGACCAGAAGGCGGAGCTGCTCCGCCCATACCCCATCCTGGAGCAGGGGCCCATCTACGTACTGCGCGACAACGCGCGGGACTTCCTCAAGGCGGAGTTCGAAGATTTGTTCGAAGCGGCGGGGTACACCTACGACGACTACCTGCAGGACCAGGCAGCGGGCAGCGGCGCGGCGAGAGCAGGCGCGGTGTTCTCGGTCAGCGTCGAGTACACGCTGCAGGGGCGCGACCTGGTCGTCTCCGTACCGCTGGATTCAATAAAGTATTCCGCGGACTTCCAGCCCGTGCGCCTGGGCGTCCTGCCCAACTTCGGGGCGGGCGGAGTGCAGGACGAGGGGTACATGCTCGTCCCGGAGGGCGGGGGCGCCCTCATCCGCTTCAACAACGGCAAGACCGCGCAGAACAACTATTACGCCGACGTGTACGGGTGGGACCACGCCGTCTCCCGCAAGGTGCTGGTGCACGAGCCGGTGGCGAGGCTGCCGGTGTTCGGGGTCGCCAGCGGCGGCAGCGCGTTCCTGTGCATGCTCGAGGAGCAGGCGTCCGGCGCGTCCATCGCGGCGGACGTGAGCGGCCGCAACACGAGCTTCAACACGGTCAGCGCGACGTACACGCTCCTGCGCTCCGACGCGTTCAACGTGACGGACCGCACCATCGAGACCATCTACATGTACGAAGCAACCCTGCCCAAGGGCGCGCTGCGCCAGAGATACCGCTTCGTGCCGACCGGTGACCCTGTGGAACTGGCGAAGGCCTACCGCGAGTACCTTGTCTCGCGGTACCCCGGGCTGACTCCACTGGAGGACGGCAGGGCGCCGGTGGCGGTGGAGATCCTGGGCGCCATCGACAAGGTGCAGCAGCGGGCGGGCATCCCGGTCTCCGCGCCGGTCCGGCTGACCGGCTGGGACGAGGCGCTGGGGATGATCCGCGAAGCCGCCTCCTGGGCGGACGCACGGCTGCACGTGCGCCTGTCGGGGTGGATGAACGGCGGCCTGAACCAGAAGCTGGCCAGCGCCGTGCGGCCCGTCACGCAGCTTGGCAGCGTCTCGGGGCTGGACGCGCTTGCGCGGGGCGCAAATGATGCGGGCGCGCGGCTGTACCTCGGGGGCATCACGCAGTACGCGCTGGACAGCGGCATCCTCGACGGCTTCCTGTACGTGCGGGACGCCGCGCGGTTCACCACGCGCGAGGCGGTCGCCCTGCACCCCTACTCCGTCATCTGGTACGGCCTGATGGAATTGTACGACCCCCACTGGCTGCTCAAGCCCAGGGTCGCCGCCACTATGGCGGACAACCTTGCCTCCTATGCGCGGGCAAAGGGCGCGGCGGGCATCGCGCCGGAGGACTACGGGCTGCTGCTGTCCGCGGACTACGACCCCAAGGACACCGTCACCCGCGAGGAGGCCATGGGGATGCAGGCCGCGCAGGCGAAGGCAATCGCGGATTCCGGCCTGGGCCTGATGGTCCGCGGCGGCAACCTGTACGCGCTGGAGCACGCCGACCTGGTCACCGACATGGACCTGCGCGGCGTCCCCTACGCCATCCTGGACGAGGCGGTGCCCTTTGCGCAGGTCGCCCTGCACGGCCTGGTGCCATATACCGGGCGCGCCCTCAACATGGCGGCGGACCCGCGCGAGGAACTCCTGCTCAGCGCGCAGCGCGGCGCCGGGCTGTATTACGTGTTCATGGCGGAGCGGCCGGACATCCTGCATGACACCGACTACGCGATGTTCTACGGCGCGACCTGGGACGTCGCCCGGGAAAGGGCAGAGGAGACCGTCCGCGACTACGCCGCGAAGATGGACGGCCTTGCGAACCTCGCCATCACCGGATTCAGGGACCTCGGGAACGGCGTCACGGAGACGGCCTACGAGGGCGGAGCGCGCGTGCTGGTCAACTTCGCGAACGAGGCGCGCACGGCGGGCGGCGTCGCCGTCCCCGCGCGCGACTTCGTCACCCTCCGCCCGGAGGCCGCGCCATGAGGAGGAGGATGGGGCTTCGCACCATACGCGCCCGCCGCGCCGTCAGCGGGTACATGTTCATCCTGCCGTTCGTCATCGGGTTCCTGGTGTTCATGCTGCGCCCGCTGGTCGAGTCGTTCATCATGAGCATGAGCAGCGTCACCCTCAGCGCGCGCACCGGCGTGACGCGGACGTACGCGGGCCTGGCCAACTACGCCTACGCGTTCACCATCGACCCGGAGTTCAACCAGATGCTCGCGGACGAGGTCGTCCGCATGGTGACGCACTCGCTGGCGACGATGGTGCTGTCCTTCATGATCGCCCTGCTGCTCAACCAGGAGTTCAAGGGCCGCACGCTGGCCAGGGCCATCTTCTTCCTGCCGGTCATCCTTTCCTCCGGCGTGCTGGTGGGTATCGAGACCAACAACTCGCTCATCATCGGCGTGAAGGAGCTCATCCAGGAGTCGTACAACCTCAACCTCGGCGACGCGCTCATCATGCTGCTGCGGCGAACAGGCGTGGCGCTCTCCGCGCTGGACCTGCTGGCGGAGCTCATCGGCGCGGTCTACGACATCGTGCTGGCCTCGGGCATCCAGATCGTCGTGTTCCTCTCGGGCCTCCAGACCGTGCCGCGCAGCATGTACGAAGCCGCGGAGGTCGAGGGCTCCTCCGCGTGGGAGAGCTTCTGGATGATCACGTTTCCCATCATCAGCCCGCTGCTCATCGTGAACATGATCTACACCATCGTGGACTTCTTCATGAAGACCGACAACCTGGTCATGGAGAAGATCCACCAGGAGATGTTCATCAACCTCAACTACGGGCGGAGCTCCGCGATGGCCTGGAGCTATTTCGCTGTGGCGGTGGCCATGATCGGCATCAGTTCCCTGATTATCTCCCGGGGGGTCAAGGGGTATGAGTAGGGCGGAGACCGCGGCGCGCCGCCAGGGCTTCCTCGCCCGCAACCGCAAGTCGGGCGGCCTGCTGCTGCGCCAGGAAATCCGGCGCAAGGGCGCGGCGCTGCTGCGGGCGGCGATGATCTTCGGCCTGTGCTTCCTCATCATCCAGCCCATCCTGGACAAGATCTCCGTATCGTTCATGCAGGAGCGGGACCTGTACGACACGACCATCATCGTGGTGCCGCGCAACCTCACGACCGGCAATTACTCCCTTGCCGCGATGCTGCTCAACCTGGACAAGTCGCTGCTCAACACCGCGCTCATCTCCCTGGTCACGTCGCTGCTGCAGGTGGCCGCGTGCGCGCTGGTGGGCTACGGGTTCGCCCGGTTCGACTTCCCGCTCAAGCGGCTCTGGTTCGCCTGCGTCGTCCTGGTCATCATCATCCCCCCGCAGACCATCTCCTCCGCGCTGTACCTGTCGTTCCGCTATTTCGACTTCCTGGGCCTGTTCCGCCAGTTCACGGGCGGGACCGTCAACCTCAAGGGCTCGGCCCTCCCCTACCTGCTGCTTTCTGCGACCGGGATGGGGCTGAAGAACGGCCTGTACATCTTCATGATACGGCAGTACTTCCGCTCGGTGCCCCAGTCGCTGGAGGAGGCCGCCTACGTGGACGGCGCATCGGCGTTCGGCACGTTCACGAAGGTGATGCTCCCCCAGGCGGTGCCCATCCTGGTCAGCTGCTTCCTGTTCGCGTTCGTGTGGCAGTGGACGGACGTGTTCTACACCCGCCTGTTCCTCCCCACCGCCAACGTGATGTACCTGTCCATCCGGCTTTCCGGCCTGGCGGAAAGCCTTCGCACCTACGTCTCCACGCGGCTTGGCATCACGGCGCCGCCGGTGGGCTACGTCATGCAGATGATTTCCACCGGCGTGCTCATCGTGGCCGCCCCGCTCATCGCGCTGTACGTGTTCGCGCAGCGGCTGTTCATCCAGAGCATCAGCTCCACCGGGCTGAAGGAATGACCCCGGGCACCCATCCGCGGGTATGCTCCTGCGGGTGAAAAATACAAAGGAGGCAAGGACATGAAGAGGACCCTGGCACTGGTACTGGCACTTGCGCTGCTCTCAGGCCTGGGCGCGGCCATGGCGGAGACCTACGAGCTCAGCTACGGCGCGACGGTCGAGGTCCGCAAGGACGAGAACGGCAACACCGTGGACCTGGGCGGCATCGACGTCATCATCGGCGACTGGTGGAGCGGCGACCCCGCGGCCCCGGCGACCGCCGCGGAGGAGGCGACCGAGGAATACCGCCAGTGGATCCAGGACACCTACAACTTCACCATCCGCCAGGTCGCGGTCAGCGGCTGGGCGGACAACCCTGACTTCTTCACCAACTACGTGACCACCGGCGGCCCGGAGAACTACGTGTTCGTCATGCGCCCCGAAGTGCTGGCCACGCCGATGGTGAACGGCCTGCTCTACGACCTGGCCACCCTGGAAGCGCTGGATTTCAGCGAGCCCAAGTGGAACAGGGCGGTCATGGAAGTGATGTCCAAGGGCGACAGCATCTACGGCATGCGCCCCATCGCCAGCGAGCCGCGCGACGGCATCTACTTCAACAAGCGCCTGCTGGAGGAGGCGGGCATCGACCCGGACAGCCTCTACGACATGCAGGCCAACGGCACCTGGACCTGGGAAGCCTATGAGGAGCTCGCCAAGAAACTGACCCGCGACACCAACAACGACGGCGTCATCGACATCTACGCGACGGCCAGCCAGCAGGGCGGGGTCTACAACGTGGCCCTGGCCAGCAACGGCGCGGCGTTCGTCAAGCAGGACGAGAACGGCAAGTACTACGACGCCACCGGCGAGGACGCGTTCCTCGAGGCCGCCAACTGGGTCGTCCACATGTCCCGCACCTACGAGATGCCCCAGCCGGAAGGCTCCAACTGGGACTGGACGTTCGCCGCGTTCATCAACGGCGACGTCGCGATGACCGTGCACCAGGACTACTTCAAGAGCACGCTGGCCAGCAGCATGACCGACCCGTACGGGTTCGTGATGTTCCCGCGCGGCCCGAGGGGCGAGACCTACAAGAACGTCTACTCGGACAACACCTACGTGCTGCCCGCCAACTCCGACGAGGACAGGGCGGAGAAAATCGCCACCGCGTTCGACCTGTACACCGACCCGACCCCGGGCTACG